>JAFUXW010000107.1 GCA_017477035.1 Alphaproteobacteria bacterium
ACATGCTTATCAAAAAGTTTTGAAAAAAGTTCGCCGTGCTTATGTGCAAATGGAGCAACGTATTAACAACACGGAAACGGCATTGAACAAGCTGAACGAAAATTCCGTTGAAAAGCTTCATTTGGAGCAGGAAAAGAAAAAACTCGAGACATCATTAAAAAACTTAGAGTACCTGATTTCTAAAATCACGGAATATCTAAAAAAGGTTGATGATTTGTCCGCTGTTGCTTACGATATGATAATGTCCGGTAAGACTCCGGATTTTGAGGCGTGGCGTGATAAGATGGTAATTCAGGATATTTTGTTCGAAGAAAACAAACAATTCTTGAAACAATCTTTGCATCATTTGGCTGTATTGGAACAAAATAAGTGTAAACTTGGGATTGATGATTTGCGCTTGCTTTTGTATCATAAACAGGGATGTCGCCGAGAAAAACTTTATCGCAAAGTTGAAGAGTGGATAATCAAGATTTATTATTCGCTTGATACGGAAGATGAAAGACGCAATATCTACAAAGATATATGTTTATTCATCGAAGAAGTAGTTCCGATGGCCGGATATATTTCCCCGATGATTATTCGTTTTATCTTGGACCGCGATTTTATCAGCGAGGACAGCCGCAACTTGTTAATCAAGATTAAGCCGGTAATTGCCAACTTGTGCATGACTTCGCTGATTGTGACTCCTCTTCGTAAAATGTATAATAAAGCAGTGGAAAAACTATGTAAACAATCGTTAAACGAATCTGATATATATGTTATGGAAGTTATGAAAATATATAGTCCTAAAATTATATCAGATGAAGTCAACGCATTTTTAAGCAGCAGATTTCATTAAAAGAAACCGATTGATTATATGCAAAAGCATATATATCAGTCGGTTTTTTTGTTCTTTAGTTTTATTATGATTGAAAACAATATTATCACATATATATATACCGTGTTAGCAAACAGCAATGATGTTCTTTAAGCAATTAAAGTCTAAGTTGTTTGTTTGCAACCGATACAAAATAGCATCGTAAAAGATTAAATAATCAGTAAAGATTATTTTACCGAGTATGCTGCGTATCAGGCCTTGTTTATGATGTTATTGGGATAAGCTTTGGTATATTTTTATCATATTATCTTTTGAACCATAAAAAGGCGGAGAAGGGAGCGTTTTAAAATGCTCCCTTTTTTGTTACAATGTATAAAATTATAAAAAATGTTTCTTTTTGTGTTTATAAGGTATACTCTGTTCTTAAACGGAGGTCATATATGATTAGAATATTTTACAGAATTTTATTTTTTTGCGGATTAATATTTTCCGCAAACGCGCAAGAAATAAAAATACCAGAAGAAAATCCTGTTGCAGAAGTTTCTGAAATTAGCGAACAGTCATCAACAGAAACTGCTTCAGCACGACCGGCATCAGAATTTCAAAATAATATTGAATCTGAAAATCAAAAAGACCTTGATGAACAAGTAGTATATGTTGATGCCGAAGTATTCTCTCCGACCTTTATGAAAAATTTAATTGCTTGCACACCAGATACGGAAAATAATCAAGAAAACACCGTGGAAATTATTGGAATTAAAAATAATAAATGCCAAATTAAATACGCCAATTTTGATTTAAATGTTCCTACAACACTGCTTGGTAATATTCATAGTTTTGAAGATATTGAAACACTTTTAAAAAATAAAGATATTTCTCACTATAACTATCGTGTAGATTATATTTATGAAGGTTTAGTCTACGCTCTTGATGCCTGTTCAAAACAAAAAGATTACTTTGGTAAACAAGAAGAATTGTCAGACGAATATGTTATTATAAATCGAAGTTTAAGTGCTGAATTTGTAAATGGTATATGTGTTATAAATTTACAAAATACACAAAATATTGACGGAGTTGAAAGTGATTACGGTGTAACCTGCTCTCTTTCATTCAAAGAAGTCAAAAAACTTGAGCCATACTTTAAAGACATAATTGAAAAATATGGAGAAAGACGGGGTTTTGGCACAGATGGTCATATTATGGTAAAGCCAGCAGAGCAAAACAAAAAAACCCATGAAAGTGATGTCGCTTTGATGTATTATATGCAAAAAAACGGATTCTGTAAAAAAAACTCTGACTGAGACTAAATATAGTGGATTGCCTCAAGTGCAGCTTTTGCTCCGCATCCTGCGGCTATTATTGCTTGCCGATATGGGGTACACACATCACCGGCTGCAAAAACACCGGCAATATCGGTAGCACAGCTGTGAGCCTTGGTAACAATATAACCGCCGGCATCTAAATGTAAATAACGGCGGAACATTTCTGTATTCGGATGATGTCCAATAGAAACAAAAACTCCGGCTATATCAAGATATTTACGTTTATCACTTTTCACGTTGCGTATTTTTATACCGCTTACTTCCAGCGGATTCTCGGTGCCGATTATTTCATCTACAACGTTATTCCAAAAAATAGTTATTTTACGATTTTCAAAAATACGTTGTTGCATAACTTTTTCTGCATTAAAAGAATGACGGCGGTGTATTATATACACTTTTTCCACATAATTAGTTAGATACAAAGCCTGTTCAAGTGCCGAGTTTCCGCCTCCTACAACGGCGACTTCTTTTCCGCGATAAAAAAATCCATCACAAGTTGCACAAGAAGAAACGCCATGACCGACATATTTTTGCTCACTAGGTAATCCCAACCATTTTACCGAAGCACCTGTCGCAATAATAATTGATTTTGATATAAATGAATTTCCGCCTGCAGAACTGCAAACAAAAGGATTGTCATAAAAATCTACCTCCGTAATTTCATCATCAATGAGTTTAACACCAAGATTAACTGCTTGTTGATAAATACGATCCATCAAATCGAACCCGCTGATAGGCTCAACAAATCCCGGAAAATTTTCCACCCAACCGGAACGAATTAATTGTCCGCCTTTACTTGAACCGGTTACAATTAAAGAATTTACTCCGGCCCTTGCCGCATATATTCCTGCGGTATATCCGGCCGGACCTGAACCCATTATCAATAAATCCGATTTATATTCTGCCATTTTGCGCTCCCCTTGAAACAAAAAATAATTATATTCGAAAATTTTTCAATGTTACTCCGTGTATTTTTAAAAATGCAAAAAATAACTTGCTTTTCTGATAAAATTGATTAGATTATATCCCAAACTATGGTAAAAATTTTTAAGGAGAAATGAAATGCCTTCAGTTATCAATGATTCTTGTATTAAATGTGGCACTTGTGCCAGCATCTGTCCGGTTAGCGCCATGCATTTGAGCGATAGCCAAATGGTTATTGATCCGGATACTTGCATTGATTGCGGTGCTTGCATCGCTGAATGTCCGGTTAGTGCTATTTGCAATGATGCCGAAGCAACACCGGAAGCCATCAGCTTTAATGCAGAACAATCTAAAATTTGCCCAAGTGCATAGTTTGAAAATTCAATTAAAAAACTCAGGCTATGTCCTGAGTTTTTTTATACGAGAAAAGAATGGCAAATAATTATACTGACGACTATCTGCTAGATAGAAAAATCAAAATACTTCAACCGCTGAGCGGATATAGAGCCTCCGGTGATGCTGTTTTGCTTTCAGCAATGCCTGATAATAAATTGCATAATGCAAAAATATTGGATGTAGGCTCCGGCACCGGAGCTGTTTCCCTTTGTTTGGCACATAGATTACAAAAAAATAATGTACAAATATTTGGATTTGAACTGCAAAAAGAATTAACAGACTTGTCAAACAAAAGTGCTGCCGCAAATGAATTTGATTTCTTACATTTTTATCAAGCAGACATAAGAAAAAAAATTGAATTACCGGTGTATAGTCCTTGTTCTTTCGATGTTGTAGTAAGCAATCCTCCATATAGTGAACACGATATGCCGTCACCTAATATATCAAAAGCAACCGCACACAATCACCAAAATTTTGATTTGGAACAATGGTTGGCATTTTGCTTAAAATCACTTAAACCATTTGGTAAGTTGTATATTATAAATCGTGCGGAAGCGTTACCTAATATCTGTTCTTTTTTACAAAACAAAGCTGGAGGCATTATTATTTTACCTATATATTCAAAACAAGGGCAATATGCTAAAAGGGTCATTATTTCAGCACAAAAAGATTCCAAATCTCCTTGTAAAATTTTGCCTCCTATAACAATGCACGATTCAGATGGTAAATACACAGAAAGCAGTGAAAAAATCTTAAGAAAAGGACTCTCTTTTAATGATTTGACCAATATTTAATTGTATTTTTACAATTAAAGGATTACAATAGCCAGAGTTTATAGAGGAGAGAATATATGTTAAGATTTTTATTTCTTTTATTTTGCGGAATAATACTCTATTCCGGAGAAGCATCTTCAAGAATGCCTATTTATGACGCATCAGATTATTATTATCAATGTTTGCACATAAACAGAGATCCTGAATACTGTGGCAGACAAGATACCTCCCGCATTATTAACGAAATAAAAAAACAATATAGAACAGTCTTAACAACTCCAAGCATCGTAGGATGGCACGAAAACATACCGGAAAACACCGTAGTTCTGCGTGATATGTATGAAAGCTGGACCGCTTTTCGGACTCGCTTGTGCTCTTTATCTCATAAATCAGCCGCATATTTAGAGAAATTAGTAGAAGAAAAATTATCTTGCAATCTTTATTACGCCCAACATCACAATGCTCACTTAAACAGCATAATTCAACTATTATCAAAACAAGTTCCTGAAAATAAATCTCAATTAAAATTTCTTAATATAAATAGCCACGATGATGAATATAAAGAATGCCGTAAAGATAATGGAAAAAATTGTATAAAAGAAGAACTTGCACGCACAACAAAAGAAATTAAAAATATATACAAAACCATGCTTGACGACGAATTTCTCGGAAAATGGAATAACGGACCTGATTTAAAAAACGGCAACTACCGCGATATGTATGACAGTTGGATTGCTTATCGCAACCGCATGTGTTCACTTTCTGTATGGGCTTATCAGGTCGGATATGGTCAAAATGCCATGACAACAGATTATTGTTTATTGTTTTTTAACATAGAAAAGTTGGAAGCAATGAAAAATATTCTGGTCAGCGCTCACTCTTCTCTTGATGAAGAAATAGATACAGATGAAGACGATGGCGGTGAAGCCGAAGGGAAAACCATTAAACCATTGGAAAGACGCTTTGATGCAAACCAAAATACCGACGATATATTGGAAGAACAAGAAAAACACGAATCTCCATTAGTTAATAAAGGTATGAAAAAACAAGTTCCACAAAAGAAACTTGATATTCCTTCTTGGGCAAAATAAACATACATACTTACAAGTATGAAATATTTGTTGTTATTTTGTTACACAGGTGATATACGTACCCAAAGGTATAAAAACTGTAAGGATTTGTAATGCGCAGAACTAAAGAAGATGCTGAACTGACCAGAAAGGCAATTTTAGCCTCAGCGATGGATATTTTTTATGAAAAAGGATATTCCAAAACCACTTTTGATGAAATTGCCAAACGAATAAACCTCACCAAGGGCGCGGTTTATTGGTATTTTAGAAACAAACCGGACATTGTTGCCGCTCTGATAAATGACTTTGCTGCTCAATATTTGGGAAATATCAGAGATTTTATCACAGCTCATCAACCTGTAAGTTTTGAAAGTATTATAGAAATGCAACTCTTTAATAACAGGCAAATTCGTGAAGATGAACGGTTTTACAAATTTTTATTTTTTGTATCCTGCCAAATGGAGTGGAGTGAAGCGATTATCAATAAAATACAACCAGCCATCGAACAAACGAAACAAGTTACACGCGCGCTTTTTATAGATGCCTTACAGACCTTGCAAGAAAATGGGCAGATTCGAGCAGAAGTGAATATAAGTCAAATATGTGAAATTTTGATGACAATGTATGGGGGGATGTTAGATGCATACTTTACGAAGCGTTTAACCAATGATTTTGATGAACTGGTAAAGAACGGTTTTTCATTAATTTTTAACAATATTAAAACAGAAGGTTATTAAAATGAAGATTAATTATCCCAATTTAAAAGAAGTTAGTAAAAAAATTGCTCTGTTCATTTTTTGTGTGGCAATCGGATGGTATTTGAAAGGCCGAATATCTCCAAGCGGACAACCGATGGGATATGGTATGGGAGAAGTTTATATTTTGGCTCAGAAAGCTCAAACTAAGGATATCTCTTCATTTAATAACAAAATATCGTATATTGAAGCAATCAATGAAGTAAATTTATTGCCACAAGTAACAGGAACCATCGAAAATATTCTATTTGAAGAAGGAAGCCTTGTTAAAGAAGGCGATGTTTTGTTTGAAATAGATCCTTCAAAATATCAGGCGGCTTTTGACCTGGCTAAAGCCAAACTTGACAGTGCGCAGGCAAATTTAGTTAAAGCCGAGAGAGACTATGAGCGTCAGGTAAAATTAAGCAATGAAAAATTTGCCTCTAAGGCAACTTTTGATATGTCGGAAAGTGCTTATTTACAAGCAAAAGCAGCAGTAGAAGAAGCTAAAGCAAATCTTGACGTTGCCAGTATTGATTTAGATAATACCAAAGTAGTAGCCCCTATCAGCGGTAAAGTAGGTAAAGCTCTTGTAACTAAAGGAAATTATGTTGTAGCTTCAAATGTAATATTAGCAAAAATCGTGCAAATTAGTCCGATACGAATAAGCTTTTCACTAACAGACAAAGAAATGGCAAAAGTGCAAAACATGAAAAAAAGTTTAGAAGATTTAACGGCACAAATTACCTTGCCTACCGGAGAAATTATAAGAGAAAAAGTTGTAGACACATTTTCGGATAATGCTATTAATGCAAGCACCGCAACTATGTCGGTTTATGCCGATGTTGCCAATGAAACAAATCGATTGATACCAGGAAACTATGTTCAGTCAGCGATATCAAACAATAAACCTGTGCATTCAATAGTAGTTCCGCAATCGGCTCTTAATTATGACAAAGACGGGGTATATATTTATATTGCTAAGGTTAACAATGATAAAAGTCAGGAAAATGATTTACACGGAATTGCCGAGCAACGCCGTATCGTTTTAGGAGATACGGTTATCGGTTCAGATCAAGCCGTAATCAGCGGTTTAAAAGAAGGTGAATTAGTAGTTATACAAGGAAATGTAAAAATCCAAAATAATTCGCAAATTAAAATCGGCATAGTAGAAAAGTAAGCAAAGGATTATAAAAAATGTTTTCAAAATTTTTTATTGAAAGACCTCGTTTTGCCGTGGTGATAGCTATTGTTATGGCTTTGGCAGGTATCGTTTCGGTAATGACAATGCCTATCGGCATGTATCCAGAGATTGCACCTCCAGAAATAAGAGTTTCAACAAACTATTTGGGAGCCAGTGCGGAAACAGTTGCCAATAATGTAGGTATTCCTTTGGAAAAAGCTATTAACGGCATTGAAGATATGCTTTACATGTCTTCCAATTCTTATAACTCCGGAGCCTATGATTTAAGCATTGCTTTTGAAACCGGAACCGATCCTGATTTAGATCAGGTAAAAGTTCAAAACCGCATTCAACAAGTTGTCAGCACTTTGCCCAAAGAAGTTCAAGATGTAGGAGTTACGGTTAGACGACGTTCTTCAGATATATTGGCTTTTATACAGGTTACTTCACCAAACGGAACATATGACAGTAATTTTCTTAATAACTACGTTGAAAATAATATTAAAATTGCAGTCAGCCGAGCTTATGGCGTCGGTGAAGTAAATGTTATGGGTGCAGCCACCAGTATGCGTGTTTGGATAGACGCTGATAAGGCAACCGCTTTAAATATACCTTTAGACACAATTAGAACAGCCATTCAAAGTCAAAATGTTCAGCCTTCCCTCGGCTCTGTTGGCTCCGCCCCGGGAGATGGTAAACAAGTATTGGTCTATTCGTTGGAAACTAAAGGAAGATTGAACGATCCTAAAGATTTTGAAAATATTATAGTCCGCACAGCTGAAGAAGGTGGTTTAGTTAAATTAAAGGATATTGCTCGAGTTGAATTGGGGTCAGAAAATTATTTGATGCATTCAACAGTTGATGGTAAACCATCAGTGGCAATGATTATCAATAAATCATCCGGAGCTAATGCGGTTAATGCAATGAAGGCTGTTCGAGCAGAACTGAAAAAACTGGAAAGATTTTATCCTGAGGATTTTGAATTAAAGATATTTGTTGATACCACCGATTTTATTCTAGCTTCAATTGAGGAAGTTTTCTTTACCTTATTGCTTACTTTTGTATTGGTAGTGTTGGTTTGTTATATATTCTTACAGGATTGGAGGGCAACACTTGTACCATCTATTGCCATACCGGTATCTATTTTAGCTACTTTTGCCGTTATGAAAGTTTTAGGATTTAATCTTAACATTTTAACGTTGTTCGGATTGGTTTTAGCAATCAGTTTGGTGGTGGATGATGCTATTGTGGTAGTAGAGCGAACTCTGCACTTAATGCAAGAAGAAAAACTTTCATCAAAAGATGCTGCCATAAAAGCCATGGAACAGGTTTCCAGTGCAGTTATAGCTACAACTTTGGTGCTGTTGGCCATTTTTGTACCAATTGCTTTCATGGGAGGGATTACCGGAAAAATATATCAGCAATTTGCTATAACAATCAGTTTTGCCATAACATTTTCGGCAGTAAATGCCTTAACCTTATCTCCGGCTATGTCAGCCACATTTTTACGTCCTATTCAAAAGCATTCAACCGGATTTTTTGGATTTTTTAACAAAATGTTGGAAAGAACGACTAATAGATATCTGGTGATTATTGGCTATATCGGGCGCAAATTAAGTGTTATAGCCTTTATTTTGGGAATTATAATTTTAATGATTGTAGCGTTTATGAAGATAACTTCAACCTCATTTTTACCAAGTGAGGATCAGGGGTTGATAATGATAAACGTTCAACTACCTGAAGGAGCATCGAATGTCAGAACTAAAGCTGTAAATGATAAAATAAGAGAAATAGCTCAAAAAGAACCTTCTGTTAAATCTATATTAAACTTAGAAGGTTTCAGCATAATGGCGGGACAGGGCGAAAACGTCGGTTTTGGTGTATTATCTCTGAAGAATTGGAATGAACGAACTGCCGATTCCGAGTTTTCAACCAATATTCTTCGGCGCTTATCAGCACAGGTTGCAGGGATTTCAGAAGCTAAAATTCAAATGTTCGAAATGCCTGCTATTCCTGGTCTAGGCGCAACAAATGCTATGGATTTTAAAATTCAATCAGTAGAAAATTCAGATATGAATGAGTTGGAAAAGGTGGTCCAGAACTTTACAATGCAGGCAATGGCTTTGCCTCAAATAATGATGGCATACTCTACATTTAACGCACAAACCCCACACGCATATATTGAAATAGATCGTGAAAAAGCAGAATCATTGGGAGTGGCGGTCGGTAGTATTTATTCTTCATTACAAACATATATCGGTTCCAGTTATATCAACGATATAAATATCGGAACTCAAGTTAATAAAGTTAAAATGCAGGCAGATTGGAAGTATCGTAAAGATCTCAGTAGCTTAAATAAGATATATGTATACAGTAATAAAGGTCAAATGGTTCCATTGGGTAGCCTGATAAAAATAAAAACTGTTTTACTGCCTCGTGGTATTGAACGTTATAACCAATATCCGAGTGCTACCGTTAATGCCATGGCTCACGCCAATATAAGCTCAGGTGAAGCAATGCAGGCTCTGGAAGATTTGGCTAACAAGATATTACCGAAAGGATACACATACGCTTGGTCAGGCGCAAGTTTGCAAGAAAAAAACAATCAAGGACAAATTTATTATATAATCGCTTTTGCCATTTTATTTGCTTATTTGTTTATGGTTGCCCAATATGAAAGCTGGATGATTCCTTTATCGGTTATGTTATCGGTTACGGCTGCAATGCTGGGTGCCTTGTTAGGATTATTTATTACCAAAATGTCATTAAGTATATACGCACAATTAGGTTTAGTGCTATTGGTCGGTTTGGCGGCCAAAAATGCTATTTTAGTAGTAGAATTTGCCCGTGATTCACGCAATACCGGTACTCCGATTTTGAAAGCTGCAATATTCGGAACAAAAGAAAGATTTCGTGCCGTATTAATGACAGCATTCACATTTATCTTGGGAGTGGCTCCTTTAGTATGGGCAAGCGGAGCTTCTGCGGGAAGCCGTAGCGCAGTTGGTGTTCCGGTGTTTTCTGGAATGATTGTCGGAACTTTGGGAGGATTATTGCTTATTCCATTAATGTATATTTTAGTACAAAATATTACCGAATACGGGAAAAATCAAAAAAATGGCTGACATACGTTTGCAATGCGCTCAAATAATCCAGAAAATCTTGGAAAATAAAGTCTTTTTCGGAGAACTGAAAGACAGTATTACCGAAAAAGATTTACCTTTTGCCAATATGCTTATTTTGACTTCGTTGCGCTATCATAACGCCCTAAATGCGGTATTAAAAAAATTTGTAGCAAAAAAAATACCTCATAAGCATAAAATAGCCGAATATTTGTTAAAATTAGCAATTTGTGAAATTTTATTTATGGATACAGCCTCTTATGCGGTAATTAATCAAACAGTGCAAAACATCAAACAAAGTTGCGATAAATTTTTAGGCGGTTTGGCAAATGCAGTGTTGCGAAAAATTATGGCTCAAAAAGCACAAATACTGGAAGATATTAACAATATACTATTAATTCCCGAGAGTTTTTTACCTTTGTTAGCCGGATATAGTGAACAGGAAATAAAGCAGATATCTGAAAGTATTAAGAATATTCCTCCTTTAGATATTACCGTAAAAAGCAATCATGCTGAATGGGAAAAAAAATTTACCGCAGATTTATTACCAAACGGAACTTTACGTATATATAACGCCTCCAAAGTACAAACTTTGCCTGAATATCAATCGGGACAATGGTGGATTCAAGATGTTGCAGCATCTTTACCGGTAATATCAGCCGGCAATATAAGTAATAAAAAAGTTATTGACTTATGTGCTGCCCCCGGCGGTAAAACTGCGCAGTTAGCTGCAAATCAAGCCGATGTTACGGCAATTGATATTTCTGAAAACCGAGTGCTAACATTAAACCGAAATTTACGCCGATTGGGATTTGATAAAGTTAAAATATTAAATATTGATGCTTTGGAATATATGCGCAATTCTTCAGAATTATACGATATGATATTACTTGATGCACCATGTTCTGCAACAGGAACATTTCGCCGTCATCCGGAAGTATTACATATAAAAAATATCGATGATGTTAAAGAACAGGCAAATTTACAAAAACAAATGCTTAATTTATGCTGTAACATCTTAAAAAAGGGGGGCATATTGGTATATAGCGTATGCTCTATTTGCAAAACAGAAGGTGAGGAACAAATTGCTGAATTTTTGCAACATCATACTGAATTCAAACGCGTAAAAATAGAAATTGACGATATATCTTTATTTGAAAAATGGGAAGATAACTTAATTAATAAAAACGGTGAAATACGAACTATGCCATATTATTTAAAATCAAAAAATGGTATGGATTCATTCTTTGTTTGTAAAATGCAAAGAATAATTTAATAAATTAAAGGTATTATAAGATAACTTTCGGAGGTAATGCTATGAACGATTTACTGTGTTTTTTTGTTTGTATTTTATTCGGTTTTATCGGAATGTATACCGTATATAAGCCACAAAGTGACAAATACGCTCAAACTTTAAAATTTTCATATTTAATACTGCCTTTGCCTTATATTTACTTGTTTTATAGCATTTGTTCCGTAGTTTCATTTTTTTGGCTCAACAATAACGATTTTATAGAAGATTTTACTTTTTGGCGAATGGCTACTCCGCTTATTTTAACTCCGGTTATATACGTCGCTTGCATGTTGCTGAATACACGCTCAGCTTTTGCGGTAACTGTTGCCTGTGTGGCATTAACCGTGTTGCTTCAACCTATCGGAGAAGGTAATTCTTATCCGCAAATACCTACATGGTTGTTACAAATCATCATTTTTGTTTTCGCATCAATCTATTGCTGGGGAGCCATGCTAATTAATTTTTTACCGCATACGCTTTTAATACCGCAAATTATACTTTTATCTGGCCTATCCGGAATGGCTTTTTTAGGGGCGGCTCCTATGTATATCGCATTTTGTTCCGGTGCTCTTATCGGAGCTTTAGGCGGTTACTTAAGTATTAATTTTTATAATGTAAAAATAGAAATAGATAATGCGGCAGCTATTGCCTTATCTTATATGGTGTGTTCGCTTGTTTTGATGAATTCAGGAGAAATTGGACTTCCTAGCTGTATTATTTTAACATCAGTATTTTGGGTAGAATTATTTACTGCATTGTGGCGATACTTTTTTGTTTCACGCTCCGGTTCGTTATACGAAAACACCAATTATTATTTGGCTGCACAAAAAGTTACTATTAAAGTTTTGGTTGCAAGTATAGCAAAAATTTCAGCGATTATGATGTTTTTAGCGTGGTTTCAATTATATTCTATCAATAACTATTCGCTCATAATTATTTCTCTGTGTGTGGCCTTATGGCTTAATAGTTCACTGGGAGCAGCTAATAACGGAAAAAATACTTTGCGAGAAATTAACCGAGATTTTATAGAAAACGTAAAACAAAGCATCCAAGAAACTAA
>JAFUXW010000108.1 GCA_017477035.1 Alphaproteobacteria bacterium
AAGTTCAGAGTTATTTAAATGTTCCTATTCATATTATGGGACTACCTGATTTTCCACCTTTTGCTTATTATGAAAATAAGGGAGACACGTACCTTTTCCATAGCGTGTTTTTGAAGCCGGTTATGAAAATATTGGAAAAACACGGTGTTAAAACAGAGGTTCCTCATATATATGATGATTTGGCAGACAATGTAAAGTTATTGCTGGTAAAAGCTAAAAGCGGTGAAGCTGAAATGTTTATCGGTGCTTATTCCGACACCAAACTCTTTTCAGGACTTGATGTGGTATATCCGGCGGTAGTGTCCAATCCAGTACATTTGATCACATTGCCGGAAACTACTGAAAAAGTAAAAAATTACGGGGATTTACGTAATTTGAAAGGAATCGTCTGTAAAACCGAGTATTTTAGCGATTTTGTTTTACGAAAATTCAAAGAATTGAATGTCTCTTATGTAGAATCTCCTTTTGAGGCTTACGAAATGATTATTACCGGTAAAGCTGATTATATGTTAGGGAGTCTCTATTATAACCGCATTATGGCTAGCCGATTCGGAGTAGAAAGTTATTTGACTTATTCCAAAAATCCTATCTTTAAAATTCCGTTTTTTATATCGTTATCTAAGGTTATGCCGGTTCTGTCAGAATATAAAAAGGTTTTAACCGAAGAATTTTCAAATCCGGAATTTGCTATGGAAGTTAAAAAAGAAATTTTGGAAGAGGTTAATAAAGAAGTAGATAAGAATGCAGGAGTAGTACCTCCTTCATTTATAAAATCGGCAGAACATACAACGCAATACAATGATAGTGATAGTGATAATGACGAACAAGATGAGGAAATAAGTAGCGGACACATAGTTGAACAACAAGTTCATCAAAAAACAATTGATGACGTTTTGGATGGTATTTAGGAGGTGTAGATTTTATGGTTCTGTTGGTGCATAGCAGTATATTGCCGCAATGCCGCAAAATCAGAATTTTGATGGCGGAGAAGAAGATATTGTTTTTTCTGAAAGAGGAAAATCCTTGGGCTCTTTCGAAAGACATTATGAAAATTAATCCGGCGGGAGAGTTGCCTATATTTATTTTTGACGGAAACATAGTTGCCGGTAATTATGCGATTACCGAATTTTTAGAAGAAACTTATACCCAAAACCGCCTTATTAATGGTAATAATAAACAGCGAGCCGAAACCAGACGCTTATGCGATTGGTTTGATAATAAATTTCATCATGAAGTATTTCAATATATTGTTGGTGAAAAAATATATAAACGTTTTTCATTGAGACAGCCACCGGAATCAAAACGCATTAAAATTGGTAGCAATAACCTGCGCTTCCATTTGGAATATATTGATTGGATTATTGAACGTAACAATTATCTGGTAGGAGATAGTTTTTCTATGGCAGATATAAGTGCCGCATCACAACTTTCGGTCATTGATTACTTAGGTGATGTACCATGGAATGATTATAAAAACGCAAAATTGTGGTATTCTAAAGTTAAGTCAAGACCGAGTTTTAAAGAAATTTTAAACGATAGAATTAAGGGAATATACCCTTCTAAACATTATACTGATTTGGATTTTTGATATGAAATATGCATTTGTTCTGACAACTCTGATTTTAACAGCCTGCTCTTCATACGGAGGTCAGGGGCAGATTATATATAACTGGGAACGTGAAAATACAGGTATAGCGAAATTTTCTCGAGACCACTCCGAGTGTTTGAAAAAAGCTGAGGGTTGGTTTCATTTGCCTAATATATCAAACTGGTTTTATTCGGAAGAATACAGATATAATATCCACGTAGATTGGCATAAGGAAAAGGGAATTTGGGCAAGCTATATACCATACAGAGGAGCTTCACCTGTGCTTGTAAATTCAATTAGAGATTCTGCCGATTCGAATCCACGTGATTATCGACTTTGCATGGAAGAAAAAGGTTATTGGCATCGCTCTTATGACATTCCGTCAGTCACTAATATTTTTGTTTATAAACCGCAGAAACCATCTGACCGCATTCCATTCGAGGAACTCAATTACTGATTGTTGCTC
>JAFUXW010000109.1 GCA_017477035.1 Alphaproteobacteria bacterium
ATTGATGTTAAAAGTAAAAATGGGCCGGTCGATGTGGATAGTATTCGTAAAGAATTATCAGGTCTTAAGCTTGATGAATTGACATTGCAAGCCGTTGGTCAGACAGGCGAACAGCTTATGATTAGAGCACAAGCCAACAACGCTGATGAAGAAAGTCAACGTATAGCTGTGAATCAAATTAAAGAGATTTTGGGCAAAGATTTTACGTTTGAACGCATTGAATCTGTGGGGCCTCAAGTTGGTGATGAACTGAAATTATCTGGTATTTTGGCCTCAGTATTTGCTTGTGTTGCCATTAGTTTATATATATGGTTCCGTTTTGAGTGGCGTTTTGCTTTAGGTGCTTTAATAGGTTTGTTTCATGACTTACTCATTACGGTAGGATTGCTTTCTATGATGCACTTTGAATTCAGTCTTACCACAATTGCCGCTATCTTAACTTTAGCAGGTTATTCGGTGAATGATACGGTTGTTACATATGACCGTATCAGAGAAAATTTGCAAAAATTCAAAAAAATGCCGCAATATGATTTACTGAATAAGAGTATTAATGATATTTTCTCCCGCACTATTTTAACAAGCTTAACGACATTATTTGCATCTTTAGCCCTGTTGATATTCGGTGGGGATGCTTTGCGTAGTTTTGCTTTTGTAATAACAGCCGGTATTGTTATCGGAACATATTCTTCAATATATGTATCGGTAGCAATTTTGAATTTCTTTGATTTGCATAAGGCGGCAGCTGCAGATGAAGAAGTAAATCCGTTTGGTAACGCGTAATTTGTGGTTGCATGGAATGGTAACCGGAGCTTGTTTTTAAGCTCCGGTTTTTTTTGTTGTTATATTTTGTAAAATTTTTTGAATTGACATCTGTGGAAAAAATATATCTAATATGTCTGGAAGATGTATTCTTTCTCGTTTTAACAGATAAAGGACAATAAACATGAAGAAAATTTTATTGCTTGCAGGTGTTGCATGTTTGGTGGCTGCTAATGTTTCAGCCTTTGAATTTAATCCGTATGTTGCGGCAAAAGCAAAATATATGCTTGCTCGTAATGAGATAAAAGCTACAGGTGTAAATGAAGGAAAAGTTAAAGCTCACGATGATGTCTGGGGAGGCTCTGTAGCAGCAGGAACAATCTATCCGGTATCAACCGGAAATTTCCGTTTTGAAATTGAATATACAAAGAATGCAGATGCTAAGAAACATTTGAAGAATGGCCCTGAAATGAAAGTTAAAACTCAGGCTGCGTTGTTTAATGTATATTTCGATCTTGATATGCAGAGCCAAATTCCGGTTACTCCGTATGCAGGTGTAGGTTTAGGTTGGGGTAGATCAGAGTTTTCTGCCGGTAATTTAAAAAATAAAGAAGATGGGGTGGCATTGCAAATCGGTGCCGGTATAGGTTACAGAGTTTGTGAACACGCAGTGTTGGATTTCGGTTATCGTTATATTACTTACGGTGATTTTGATAAAGAATATCGTATTCCGGGAAGCTATTATGAGAAATATGACTACAAACCGCACGCTCACGAATTTACTTTGGGGTTAAGATACGAATTTTAATATGATTTTATAGAAAAAACAACCCGTCGCTTTGGTCGACGGGTTATTCTTATTTTTCTTTCATCATTTTTTTAAGTTCTTTCTTTTTGGCTTTACGCTCATCTTTATACTTTTCAATGCAATCTTTGGTTTTTACGTCTTCATCATTGAGGCAATTTTTTAGCGATTCGCGAGTTGTCTTTTCCATTTGCATATACTCAGGAGTATTTTTATATTCATGGTGTTTTGCATTTACCGGATTGGCGCTGAGGGAAAGAACAACAGCAGCTGCAGTCAATAAATTATTCATAATTTCTCTCCTTATTTGATTGTTATCGTCCAAGATATAATCATTGAAAAGTAATAATCAATGTGGTATTAAAAACAATAATAAGGAGATAAAATTATGAATAAAGAAAATGAAAAAACAAGCTCGGCAGAAATTATAAACGATGCATTGATTAAGTCGAAACGTGATGTGGCTGCCGGATTAATTATGTGTGACGGCTTGTTGTTGATTGCCCAGCGTAAACATGGTAAAAGTTTGGAATACAAGTGGGAATTTCCCGGAGGAAAACTGGAGCAGGGTGAAACTTTGGAAGAATGCTTGAAACGCGAAATGATGGAAGAAATGGGGCTGGAAATTTTTATCGATAAACATTTTGTTGACAGTAGTTATGACTATGATTTCGGTACCATTGTTTTACATTCTTTTTGGGCAACCTGCAAAAGTAAAGATATACCATTAGTGCTAGAACATGAACAATATAAATGGGTAAATCCGAAAGATTTGCCGAAATATGATTTTGCACCGGCTGATAAGCCGATAATTGAGGCAATTTTGGGATTGCTATAGCTCATTTTGTTTTCTTTTAAGATAAAGTTAACGCAAATCAGATATTATTTATGCAAAAGTGGAAAAGTTCTTCTGCAATGATTATGTCATTGTAAAAATGAAATAGGCAAAGAAATGACAGAGCATAAAAATATCGGATATATATCGGCAATCAACGGTGGTGTGGTGGAAGTTGTTTTTCCCAAAGAACTACCTTCAATAAATAATGAATTAAAGATTGGAAATGTGGTTGCTGAAGTGCAAGGCTATATTGACAGGCATACCGTGCGCGCAGTCGTTATGGGACCGACACAAAGTTTGTCACGTAATTCCGAAGTTATTGATAGTGGGCATTCGATAGAAGTTCCGGTTGGCGAAAAAACATTGGGAAGAATGTTTAATGTTTTTGGTGAGCCTATAGATAAGGGACAAAAAATAGAATCTAAATATCAAAAATCTATTCACGCCAAATCATTGCCGCTTAATAAGCGAAAAGCAAGTTCTGAAATTTTTATTTCCGGTATTAAGGCAATTGACTTACTTGCTCCTATGGAGCGAGGTGGTAAAGCCGGATTGTTCGGCGGAGCCGGAGTAGGTAAGACTGTATTAATTACCGAATTGATTAATAATATGGTCGGGCGTTATGAAGGGGTCAGTATTTTTTGCGGTGTTGGCGAACGTTCTCGAGAAGGTGAACAACTGTATCGGGAAATGAAGCAAGCAGGTGTTCTTGATAAAACAGTAATGGTATTCGGACAAATGAACGAGGCTCCAGGAATTCGTTTCAGGGTTCCGTTTACGGGGTTAACAATGGCGGAATATTTTCGCGATAACGAAAAGAAAGATGTGTTATTGTTGATTGATAATATTTTTCGTTTTGTACAAGCCGGTTCAGAAGTATCTGTTTTGCTCGGGCAAATTCCTTCGCGTGTTGGATATCAGCCTACTTTGGGAACGGATATTGCCGATTTGCAAGAACGCATTGCTTCTACAGATGAGGCAGCTATAACATCTATTCAGGCAGTATATGTTCCGGCTGATGATTTTACCGATCCGTCGGCAGTACACACATTTGCACACCTGTCTTCAAGTATTGTGCTGTCACGAGCGCGCGCTTCTCAAGGTCTGTATCCGGCTGTTGATCCGCTTAATTCGTCTTCAAATATGCTGATTCCGCAAATAGTTGGTGAGCGCCATTATAAAGTTGCTGTTGCTGTTAGGAAATGTTTGGCAGAATATGAAGAATTAAAAGATATTATAGCAATGCTTGGTTTTGATGAATTACCAGAGCACGACCAACAAACTGTTTTGACGGCTCGTAAACTGGAGAGATTTTTAACTCAACCTTTTTATACTACATATCAATTTACCGGTATGGAAGGTAGAACTGTCGATTTAGAAAAAACAATAGAAGGCTGTGAACGTATTTTATCCGGAGAATTTAATTATTTATCGGAAAACGATTTCTTTATGGTCGGCGATATTGATGAAGTTATTGAAAAGACCAAAGATAAAAAAGCAGCTTATGAAAAGATGAAAGCTGAGGAAGAAAATTTATGAAGTTGCAAATATATACTCCGCTGGGGACGGCTCTTAATTGTGAGATAAAAAAAATAAGTATGGAAACACTAAACGGGTATAGAACTTTGTTACCGCGCCATATCGATTTTACAGCGGCAATGAACGCAAATATTTTGAGCTATGTTACTAAAGATAATCAGGAAAAATTTGTTGCTTGTCACCGCGGGATTGTGGTTAAGAAAAAAGACATGGTAACAGTTACAGTGCAAAAAGCTGTTTTAGGTGATACATTAGATGATTTGGAAAATATAATCAGTTTGGAATTTAAACAAGATGAGGAAAATCGCAAGGAACTGAATGCAGCAATGGCCAGATTAGAGGCCGGATTAATTCGTGGATTTATTAACCTTAAACAAGGAGGAAACAATGCCTGATTTCGAACTTCCTCATGAAAAAAAAATTTGCGATAATTTAGTGTATAAAGCAGAGCAAATAAAACATCGCCCATATAGAAGATGGAATTCTGAATTTGGTATGATTGCATCGTTAGGTGGAGTAATTATAATTCCGATTTTGCTTGGAATATGGATCGGCGGATATTTGGATGAAAATTTGCCGCAACGCTTTTCATGGCGGTTATCATTATTATTTGTGGGTGCTGTTTGGGGGGCTTTTAATGCTTATTGGTGGCTTAAAATAGAAGAAGATAAAATAAGGCAACTGGATAAAGATTGCGTAAAAAAACAAGGAGAAGAGAATGAATGATAATTTTCTCGAAATTATGTGGCAACAGGCCGAAAATTGGAGATTAATGATAGCTGTTGTAAGCGGAATTGCGGTAGGAATTGTATATTTTTACAGCTTGCGTTGGAGCGTTAACCATTTAAGTGAACTCAAGCATAAACTTAAAATTTTTGCTTTAACGGCGTTATGTCGTATGGCTTTGTTTTTTGGTGTTTTATTTTTAATAGGACATAGGAATGTAGCTGTTATTTCACTTTATATAATTTCATTTTTTTTAACAAAAGTGGTAATTATTTGGTTTGAAAAAGCACGTTTTTTAAAAGATAATAATAAGCAAAAGGCGGAATGAATATGCGATTTGATGTAGATTTTTCCAAATGGTGGGATATTCCGACAGCCGATAAGCAAATCGGCTTAGAAAGCTACGATTCTATAAATTTGATAACTTTCGGTGATTTTGCGATTAATGTTACCATATTTAACAGTTGGTTGGTAATTGCTTTGATAGTTCTTTTATCAATTTTGGTTACCCGCAACCTAAAATACGAAAAAGAGGTTCCAAAATCACAAATTGTGTTAGAAACTCTGGTATTATGGTTACAAAAAGAAGCTAAAGATACCAGCGGAAGTGCAAATAATCAATATTTAGGTATGGCGCTTGGTTTATTTTGCTTTATTATGGTGGCAAACTTGTTGACATTTATACCATGGTTTCGTCCGCCAACAGCATCGCTTAGTACCACAATGGCCTTGGCGGCTATAGTGTTTTTTGCAATTCCGTATTTTGCCGTTAAAAATGCAGGAATAAAAGGATATCTGAAAAAATTTACAGAACCGATACCGCTGATGCTTCCTCTGAATATTTTCAGCGAAATATTTTCGGTTTTGGCAATGGGGTTGCGTTTGTTTGGCAATATGCTAAGTGGAGTGATGTTTGCAATGATATTGAGCGCATTTATTCCGTTTGTGGCGCCGTTGCTGATGCAATCACTAGGGCTTTTGACCGGCTCTATTCAAGCTTATATTTTTGCGCTTTTAGCTGTGGTTTACAGCTCGAGCGTAAAAGATAAACAATCGGAAACAATTTAATATGAAAGGATAAAAAAATGGATTCTTATGCAATAATCGGAGCAGTTTCAGTATTAGGAGCTTGTATATGTATGGGTATAGGCAGTCTGGGTTCTGCTTTGGGAGAAGGACAAACAGCCGCGGCTGCAATGCAGGCTATGGCGCAACAGCCTGATGAAGCAAGCAGGATTCGTTCAACAATGTTTGTTTGTTTGGCAATGCTTGAAACCACGGCACTTTATTCTCTTTTGATAGCATTTTTAGCACTTTATGCCAATCCGTTTTGGAATTACGCAATTGCACAAAACTGAAACTTATTTTTAAGGACAGAAGATGAGTATTGACTGGTTTACACTTATAGCACAAATCTTTAATCTGCTGATTTTGCTGTTTTTATTGCGTAGATTTTTGTATTTACCTGTTTTGAAAGCGGTTGAAGCAAGACAGAAATTTATCGCAGAAGAACTTAGTAAAGCAGAACAATCTAGGATTAAAGCACAAAAAGCTGAAAAGTTGAGCCAGCAAAAAATACAAGAAATAGAACACGAAAAACAAAAAATTCTCGCTAATGTATATCGTGAAGCCGAAAAATTGGCAGCAGACTTACGAGAACAGGCAGAGAGCCAATATCATAAGTCCGAGCAAGAATGGAAAATTCATTTACAAAGTCAACAGAATAATTTTAATGCAGCGTTGCAAATAATGATTGCCGAACATTTTAATAAGTTTGCCGAAACAGTATTACGACAAATGGCAAACTCCGATTTGAACGAATGGGTAATCAAACAATTTATGCAAAAAATAAAATATTTGCCGGATAATGAAAAGAAAAAATTCAAGGAAAATTTTGGTTCGCAAAC
>JAFUXW010000110.1 GCA_017477035.1 Alphaproteobacteria bacterium
AGACTATGACAACTAAGTCTGGTTCTTGAAGTAAAGAAGGTGATTGGGTATCTTTGGACGGCGGTAAAGGTCAAATTATTGAAGGTGCCGTTCCTACTGTTAAAGCAGACACTAACTCCGGTAATTTCGGGCGCTTCATGGGGTGGGTTGATGAAATCCGCACTATGCACGTTCGTGCCAATGCCGAAACTCCTGCAGATGCTAAACAAGCTATGGAATTTGGTGCTGAAGGTATCGGTTTAGCCAGAACAGAACATATGTTCTTTGATCCGAAACGTATTTCTGATATGCGCACAATGATTTTGTCTGACAACGAAGAGGGTCGTCGCAAGGCTTTGGCTCGTTTGTTGCCATATCAAAAAGAAGACTTCAAACAATTATACAGAACTATGGATGGTTTCCCTGTAGTAATTCGTTTGCTCGACCCGCCTCTCCACGAATTCTTGCCACACACTGATGCTGAAATGCAAGAATTGGCGGACAAGATGGGTAAAACTTTGAATGAAGTTAAGAATCGTTCTAATTCATTGCATGAAATGAATCCGATGCTTGGTCACCGTGGTTGCCGTTTGGCCGTTACCTATCCGGAAATTTGCGAAATGCAAACTCGTGCTATCTTAGAGGCTGCTATGGAATGCCGTGAAGAAGGCGTTAAAGTTGTTCCGGAAATCGAAGTTCCGTTAATCGGTTCAAAGAAAGAATTGGATATTGTTAAGAATATCATTGATACAACCGCTCAAAAAATCTTTGCTGAAAAAGGTAAGAGCATTGAATACGAAGTTGGTACAATGATTGAATTACCGAGAGCCGCTTTGATGGCTGAAGAAATTGCAGATTCTGCTCAATTCTTTGGTTTCGGTACAAACGATTTGACACAAACAACCTTGGGTATGAGCCGTGATGATACCGGCGCTATCTTGGATTGTTACCGTTCTAAGGGTATCTACGTTGCCGATCCGTTTGCATCTATTGATGTTGAAGGTGTTGGCAAATTAGTTAAACGCGCTTGCGAATATGGTCGTCAAACCAATCCTGAATTGCTTTTGGGTGTTTGCGGTGAACATGGTGGAGATCCTAAATCCATTGAGTTCTTCCAACAATGTGGTTTAGACTATGTTTCTTGTTCTCCGTTTCGTGTACCGGTTGCCCGTTTAGCAGCAGCTCAAGCCGCTGTTAAATTCGGCAAAACCCAAAAGGAACATAAGTCCGACAAAGCTGCATAATTTGATGGCTTAAAATTAAAGACCGTATCTTATGATGCGGTCTTTTTTTTTGTTTTAAATATTTTTATAAATTACTCTTGACTTTTATATTCAGGCAGAACTAAAATAGAACAAATACGTTGGAGAATATCTATGCTGACTGAAAAACAATATAATCTTTTAATGTTTATAAATAAGGTAAATCGTGAAACCGGAAAGTGCCCATCTTTTGACGAAATGAAAGACGCTATTGGTTTAAAATCAAAATCAGGAATTCACGCTTTGATTACATCATTGGAAGAAAGAAATTTCATACGCCGTCTGCCGCATAAAGCCAGAGCGATGGAGGTTATTCGTCTTCCTCGTTTCAAGCCGCAAGCTGTAGTTGACGAAGAAAAAAAACGAGAGGAAGCACTTAAAAGCAGTTCGGTGCAAATTCCGTTGTATGGCAAAATAGCAGCAGGAACTCCGATTGAAGCAATTGCCAATGAAACAGAGATGGTTTCCGTTCCTTTTGATATGGTTTCTATTGGGCAGTTTTATGCCTTGACTATTGAGGGGGATTCAATGATTGAAGCCGGTATTATGGATGGAGATACTGCTATCATAAGACGCCAAAATCAGGCAGATAATGGTAAAATAGTCGTAGCCTTGGTCGATAACAGCGAGGCAACTTTAAAAATACTCAAAAAAGATGGTGACGTAGTTCATCTTATACCTTGTAATAAACAATATCGAACAAGAACATTTTCTGCTAATCGTATTAAAATTCAAGGCGTTTTGTCGGGAATAATTCGTAACTATCGGAATTAACTATATTTTAATACTCATATCATAGACTTAGGCTGTGTTTGTCGTATTTACTTAACACGGAGGTTGTGTGATATGCGTAAGTTAATTGATATTATTAAAGATATGGCGAAATCCTTACGATTTATCATACCGCTTTTTTTTATTTTTGGAGTAATATTTGCTTTTTATACTCTTTTCACTAAAAATGATGTTGAAGAAACAATTGAAGATATCGTTTATATATATAATAAAATAAAAGAGGAACGGCAGGAAACACTATTTAAAGATTTTAACAATGATACTGTTGTTTACAGCAATTTTTTGCCAATTGACATAAAGACCAGAATGACGAATAACGGATACCTAATCAAAAATCGTTTCGGTTCAGAGATGTCATTTATGGAGGCATATAAAACCAAAGAAGAAAAAGATTACTACCAGTCTATTATCAAAGACAAATGGGTATATTCCAACTCTTATAAGGGAACAGGAGCCTATATAATTACTTTTTCACATATACGTCGTAGCGCTTGTATGCTTTTAGCGCAAACCGATTGGAAAAAGAAAATTCCTGGTTTTATAGGTATATCCGTCGGAAGGGTTGGTGAGGAAGGAAATCCCAATATCGGAGTTGAGCGCTTAAATTTAGGCTTGCTATATGGGTATACAGAGATTGATTATAGCGGACCTGATCAGTCATTTGTGGCGAATCGAAAATTGCATTACAACGAGGCCTTCAAAAATTGCCGTTGCCTTTTACACAATAAGTGTATAGTATCGCTTAAATTTATGTAGTCAGTTTTTATACACATAGTAAGTATAATATTTCGATCCGAGATTGACCTCTTTATATGGCTGAGTATCTTTCATCGGAAAGCGGTTAGCTATCACCAATGAGTTGCTTTTCATTTCATTTTTAATTTTTGCAGTCAATTTAGACATTGTAGAATTAAGTAAAAATACAAAAATTATATCGGCATCAGAAATATTTGTTTCAAAAAAATCCTGTCTTAAAAAAATTAAATTTTTTAATTTACGACTACGCCAGACACTTATCCAATAAGGCAGAAATCCTCGTTCCACACCAACAAAATTATGCTTGGGAAATTCTTTAGCCAAAGGTAATAACAATGTCCCCCATCCGCTTCCCAAATCCATTACAGTTTGCGGCAATTTATTTTTCAATATTGAAGAAGCCTCTGCTATTATTGCTGCTTTTACTTTGCCGTGCGAAGGAACTGCAGGAGAAGAATGCATGAAACCGGCACTAACGGTCAAATAAATAAATATCAAGCTCACAGCAAGAATACCTATGCAAACTATACCTAGCATAAACAGGCACATTATTTGCAAAAAAACCATAAAAAAAACTCCTTATATACAAAATTTTTAATATTGTTTACAATTAAAATCTTTATCAGAAACAATGTTAGTATTACTTGAGCGACAAATTCTTTTACGAACTCCGTTAGTTGCATACTGCATAAAATAAAACAATCTCTTATACATGGGTAAGTCTTTTTCATTCCAGTAACGTTTCAAAGTATTGGCCGCCATTTTTATTTTATTTTTACTTAATTGATTA
>JAFUXW010000111.1 GCA_017477035.1 Alphaproteobacteria bacterium
GCAAGGAACAACCAGGGTTAAAGTTGAGATTATGGCAAAAGAGAGTAAAGCTCTTAAAGAGGCAATGCTTACCGGTAAGGTTTCTTCGGAAAATGCTATTGCTGCGGCAGAACAAGCTCCGGCACCTTCTTTGTTTGAGAGTTCATCTGAGCGTATTAAAATAGCACAAGAAACAGAAAAAGCCGAAGAGGCTGAGATATATGCCAGTGTCGGCGAGGCAAAAATTGCCAGCGGGAAATATGTGCCGACCGGAAAAACAGTAGAGCCTGCCGTGTATGGTAGTGCGGCTTCGGCAGATGGAGCTGTGCGTAGCGGTTCCGTCGGATTGGTGGGTAGCATGAATACAAAACCTAAAAATGACAGCGGGATATATGCAAAAGCAGCAACTAATCCTGATAAAGAAGACACCAGAGCTATTGCATCCGGTAACTATGAATATATGAGCGGTTACTACTATATACAAACCGGCTCGTTTTCAAATTATGCGTTGGCGCATAAGCAGATGGTTCGGCTTAAAGAATATGGCAGTAGTCATATTGTGCCGGTTGATGTTAACGGTGCAAAATATTACAGAGTTTCGGTAGGACCTTTTAACCGCAAGGAAGAGGCTATAGTTGCGCAGGCAAAACTTAAATATTATGGCTTTAAAGATACAAAAGTAGAAAAGAAATAGGAGAGTTTAATATGAAATACGGTAAATTATCTGTTACGGCACTTTTATTTTCATTGGCTTGCTCAAGTGCCTCAGCTTATGAAACAACAGCTCGCAATGCTATTTTAATGGATTTTGATACCGGTGAATATTTGTATGAAAAAAATATAACTGAGGCTGTTCCTCCGGCATCTATGAGTAAATTGATGACCGTTTATATTTTAATGAGCAAAATTAAAGATAAGAGTGTTAAGCTTGATGATACCTTTTCTGTCAGTGAAAATGCTTGGCGTAAGGGCGGTGCGGCAACAGGCGGTTCAACGATGTTTCTTTCCATCGGTGATAATGTAAGTGTTGAAAATTTAATTAAAGGAATTGTTATTCAATCAGGTAACGATGCATGTATCGTAGTGGCAGAAAATATATCCGGTTCTGAAGAAGATTTTGCTGTTTTGATGAATAAAACAGCAAAGCAACTCGGACTTCAAAACAGTTCATTTGCAAACTCTACAGGCTTGCCACACCCGGATCAGAAAATGTCAATGGAAGATTTGGCGATGCTGTCACGCCATATTATAAAAGAATTTCCGGATTTATATCACTATTTTAGTGAAAAAGAATTCGTGTATAACAACATTAAACAGGGTAATCGCAATCCGTTGCTATATACTATGAAAGGGGCAGATGGTTTGAAAACCGGACATACCGAAGAAGCCGGCTTTTGTTTAGCCGCGTCTGCAACCAGAGGTGACCGTCGTCTGATCGGAGTAATGAGCGGTATGAGTTCTAATAAAGAGCGCTCGGAAGAAAGTGAGCGCTTAATGAGTTGGGGTTTTAGAGAATTTAATAACTATAAGCTGTTTGATAAGGGACAGGTGTTGGCAAGTGCAAAAGTGTGGTATGGTAAAGATAAAACCATTGATTTGACGGTTGATGAAAATGTTATTAAAACATTACCGGTTGCTGCTGCGGAAAATGTTGAAGTTTCTGCCGAATTTGATGAACCGATTAAAGCTCCGATCATAGCCGGAACAAGGCTCGGAGATTTGAAGATAAGTATACAAGACGGAGGCACAATGACAATACCGTTAGTAGCAGCTAAAGATGTGCAAAAAATCGGTTTATGGGGCAGATTTTGGGCTAATGTGAAATATTTTATATTCGGAGCAAAATAGTATGTTCGGCAAATTTATAACATTGGAAGGCGGAGACGGGTGTGGAAAATCTACACAATTGAAATTGTTGGCGGAATATTTGCAAAGCAAAAATATTGATGTTGTATTGACTAAAGAACCGGGAAGCACCGATGAAGGAAAAATTTTACGAGAGTTGTTGGTTACCGGGGATAAAGATAAGTTTGACGCAATCAGTGAGTGTCTTTTGTATTATGCGGACAGACGTTGTAATTTAAAAAAGGTTGTTTGGCCCGCATTGAAAGAGAATAAATGGGTTATATCGGACAGATATGCAGATTCTACAGAAGCATATCAATATTACGGATACAATAAACGAGTAGATTTTCAAACATTGAAATCATTGTATAAAATTGTTGCCGGCGATTTTAAGCCGGATTTGACTATAATTTTGGATATAGATCCAGAAATAGGAATGCGTCGTTCGTTTGCCAAGTCTCAATCAATGGAAGTGAAGGAGCTACGTTTTGAAAGCAGACAGATGGAATTTCATCACAATTTACGCCAAGGTTTTCTCGAAATTGCCAAGCGCGAACCTGATCGCTGTGTGGTAATCAATGCAAATACTGATATTGAAACATTGCATAAGCATATTATTGAAACAGTGAATGAAAGACTGGGAGTTTAATGTCGGAAGATTTTTCACCACAAAGTAATCACTATTTACTTGGGCAAGAAGAAGCCGAGAATACTTTTTTGCAAGCATGGAAGAATAATACTTTGCACCATGCGTGGATATTAAGCGGTGAAAAGGGAGTCGGAAAAGCAACACTGGCATACAGAATAGCACGTTTTTTATTGTGTGCAGATCCAAACAATAAAGCAAAGTATTCATCGCTCAGTGTTTCACCGGATAATCCGATTTTTCAGCAAGTTGCTACAAGCTCCCATCCTGATATGATGGTTTTGGAACGTGATTATACGGAAACAGATAAACGAAAAATTATAAGTTCCATTCGTAAAGGCGAAGTAATTAGCGATGATGAGCTTTCATCATTAAAAAAGTCGGCTTTTATCAGAGTAGATGATGTTCGTAAGGTTAATGATTTTTTATCTAAAACTTCATTTAACAACGGTTGGCGTGTAGTTATAATTGATAGTGCCGATGAAATGAACAAGAGTGCGGCGAATGCTTTGCTTAAAATTTTGGAAGAACCTCCGGCTAAAACATTGTTGCTACTTATAAGTCATAATTCGGGATTGTTATTACCAACAATTCGTTCACGTTGTGCAAAACTTCCGTTAAGGCTTCTAAACAACGAAGAAGTGAGCTGCTTATTACGCCGTTATCGTTCGGAACTGAATGAAACGATGATATCAAGATTGGCAGAAATGAGTGGCGGCAGTATAGGTAGGGCTATTTTATATGCAGATGAAGGTGCTGTTAATTTTTATGATGATATGTGTCGCTTACTGTATTCAAAACAGAATTATTCACTCAAAGAAATGCTGGACTTTTGCGACGAAGCGACTTCATCATCTGAAATGTTCGATTTGTGCGAAGAACTTATGCTTAAGTTTTTGAAAGATAATATGCTAAATAGTAAAGATAAAGAAGAATTGTATGATTTGTGGAATGAAACTCGCAAAAAGTTTTCCGATTGTTCAAGCGTTAATATGGATAAGCGGCTGATGTTGATTAATTTGTTTAACAAGATATGTAGGGTTTTGTGATGTTTACGGATAGCCATTGTCATATAAATTCAGATGATTTTAATGAAGACAGAGAACAGGTTGTTTTCAGAGCTCGTGAGATGAAAATCGATTATATTCTCGATGTAAGTGATGATATAGCACGCACACCTCAGATAATAGATTTTTGCTCAAAGCATAAGCATATTTATACAACGTCTGGGGTGCATCCGGAATTGGCAAAGAGTTATCAAAATTTAAATGCAGAAAAAATATTGGAATTAACAGCAAGTGCTTATGTGGTGGGTATAGGAGAATGCGGTTTAGACTATTTTTATAACGGCGACAGTATAGAAGAGCAGAAGAAAGTTTTTATGGCGCATATTGAAGCAGCACAGCAAAGCGGATTGCCGTTAGTGGTGCATAGCAGAGATGCGGATGATGATATGATTGAAATGTTGCAAAGAGCCTATAAGCAAAAGCCGTTCAAAGGAGAATTGCACTGCTTTTCATCAAGCAAAAAACTCTGCAAAGCCGGATTGGAAATCGGGTTTTATATTTCGGCTTCGGGAATTATCACTTTTAAAAGCGGTGAGAGTTTGCGCAAGATATTTGCAAATGTTCCTAATGATAGATTATTGATTGAAACCGATTCGCCGTTCTTGGCACCGGTTCCGCATCGCGGTAAAAGAAATGAGCCGGCATACGTGGTAAATACGGCGCAAGTTTTGGCCGATTTGAAAGGTTTGGAAATATCGGAATTGGCCGATATAACGACAAATAATTTTCTGAAATTGTTTAATAGGGTTAAAGCTAATGGATAAAGTGGTAATATTAGGCAGCGGTGCCGCTCCAGGGGTTCCTGTAGCAGCCAAAGGTTGGGGAGAGTGTAATCCGCATAATCCCAAAAATGTTCGTCGTCGTGCCGGAATTTTGGTGCAAATAGGGGGATTAAATATTCAAATAGACACCTCACAAGATTTTCGTTGCCAGATGATAGATAATAATATAAAAGAACTTGATGCCGTGTTGTATACGCACGCCCACGCTGATCATGTTTCCGGTGTGGATGATTTGCGACCTTTTACTCAACTCAGTGGCAGGAATTTGAATGCCTATGCGACATCAGAGCATATTGCCGAGATAAAAAGGCGGTTCGGTTATGTCTTTACCGATGTCAAACTTAAAGAGATAACTCAGCGACCGCAGGTGGCCGAAAATATTATAGAATATTATAAACCTTTTTCAGTGAAAGATGTGGAAATTTGCCCTCTGTTATTTCTTGGACATTCGGTACCTACATGTGGGTATGTATTTGACAGCGGAAAACTGACTATAATTCCTGATTATAAAGAAATTCCGGAGCGAACTTTGGAATATCTGCAAAAAATAAATGTTAATGTTATGATTATGCCGTTGACGGAAATAAGGGAGCAGGCGTATCATGCCGGTATGGAAATAAATAAAAAATATATAGATATTATCAAGCCACAGAGAGTGATTTTTACTCACATGGGAGAACACTGCGATTATGATGAAGTTATGAGAATATCTCCGCATAATACCGTTCCGGCTTATGATAATATGATGATTGAACTTTAGAGGGGAAAAGAAAATGCTTTGTATATATCATATTGCTGATCATGACGGTAAAGGCTCTGCAGCTATTGTAAAAAGAAAGTTTCCCGAAACAGAGCTAATGGGGCTTAATCATGATATGGAAATTCCGTATGCGGAAATTGAAAAACATGATAAAGTCGTAATTTGCGATATTGCTCTGCCGGTTAAATATATGTTGGAACTTAATAAAAAAACTGATTTAACCTGGATTGATCATCACGTATCGGTTATCAGTGAATATGATGAGCTTATGCAAAGTGGTGAATATGAGCCTATAAAAGGCATTCGCAAGACCGGAACGGCTGCTTTGGTCTTGACTTGGCAGTATTTCTACCCAGATGATGAATTGCCAGAAGGATTGCGTTTACTCGGTTTGAATGATATATATGATTTGCGAGATCGTCGCGTGCGTCCTTTTGAATATGCCGTTCAAACTTACGGAGTTAACAGACCTACAGATAAAATATGGTCTATGTTGATAGATGGTGAATTAGACATTAAACAAATGGTTGAAAAGGGAAATGCAATACTCTCTTGGGTCAGACATCGTAATTATCGTTTAATACGCGGAATGGGTTTTGAAAGCGAATATAAAGGGCTTAGATGTATATGTTCGAATATGGCGCAAGGGCAGTCGGAATTTTTTGATTCGCTTGATAATATCCGCGAATATGACTTTATGGTTAATTTTTTTATGAATAAAAAAAATCGTTGGAACTTAACGTTTTATACTTATAAAGATAACGTAGATGTTTCTAAAATAGCTGCCGAGTTCGGAGGTGGCGGGCATGCTAAAGCAGCAGGAGCATCCTCTTTAGAAAAACTTCCAGATTTTTTGCTAAATGGTAGACCTTGGATTAAACCTGTAAAATAAATGATATAAAATGTTTCTAATAAACCAAAAAAAGACTCCGAGAAAACGGAGTCTTTTTTAAGATAAAAGAATAATTACCAAACGTATTTAATATTCCCCCCGACAGCCCAAGCTTTATACTCAGATCCGAAAGTATAGTTTCCGAATGCGCCGAGAGAGAAGTTTTTGATAATTTCAGCATCGGCGCCGATTTCAATGCGTCCCAATGTTTCATTATCAAGAGTGTCTTTATATTCTTTTTGATTAATTTTGACTTTACCGCCACTGGATATAGTTTGAATAACAGAAGGTTTAATATATCCGGTTGTCGGTAATTGATATTCGTTGTTAAATTGATACTCATATTTAAGAGCTGCTTCCAATTCAACATTATTAACGTTATCAACGGAAACTTCTTTACCGTTAATATTATGGGCGTCTTTGAATTTAATATAACTATAAGTAGCACGCAAAGACGGAGTTAAGATTTCACGATGCGTTAAACGAATGTCGTATCCCATTTCGCCTTGAGCGCCGATGATATGTCCGTCAATAGAGCCCTTGGTGTTGTTTTTCGCCTTGACATCTACATCAAGTTTACCACCGTAGGCAGCACCTAACATATAGAAATTACCGAAATATTTACGATAATATAATCCACCGATTAAGCTGGTAATATCTAACTTACTTCCCAGATGAGAGAAGTATTTTTTGCCCTTACCGTCATTTTCGTATTCTCCATCACGATAAGAACCGAAGATACCGAGCATATCGCCGTGGGTAGGTTGGAAATCTAATCCGAAATCAACGCCTTTGATAGTGAAATCTGTTTCAATAGGTTTGTCATAAGTTCCCTTTCTATAGAAAGGAGTAGCCCATAATCTTCTCTTGGTTTGTGAACTTTCATATTTGCAGAAGGAATTTGCACAATTATCTTGATAACAATTGCATTGACCTCTGTTTGTTCTGGAAATAGGCAACATAATAGAACGAGTTTGTTCCAATGCAGCACGCGGTAAATCAATCACAGCCATATCTTCAGGATCAAGAGCAGGATCAATATCTGAAGATCGATATAAGAACCAGTCATATACAGAACCATTGGTTTCATAACCGATTTTAATTTCATAATTATCATTCTTGGCAGTGGTTGAGAAAGTATTGTTAAAGTCATAATCAGTTTGACTTATTTGA
>JAFUXW010000112.1 GCA_017477035.1 Alphaproteobacteria bacterium
TAAAACAAGGCTCTTACTACGGAAACGCTCAGCGTTCATACATAAAAGCCGCTCAATTTCGGTGCGATTCTTAACATAAATATTTTATAAAATCAAGCGTTTTATTGTAAAATTAAAAAAACTCCGAAAATTGTTCTTCGGAGCCGAATCTTAAAAAATATTTTTTATTTGTAGGATTCAATCCATGATTGAATTGTAGCTTGAGAATTAAGCCCTACTTTCATATCAACTTGCTTACCATCCTTAAACAAAAACATGGTAGGAATACTGCGAATCCCGAATTGACTGGCAACTTCAGGCGAATCATCAACATTCATTTTATATATTTTAACAGTATCTCCCATTTCATTGTCTATCGTTTCCAAAATAGGTCCCAGTTGACGGCATGGACCACACCATTCCGCCCAAAAATCTACTAATACCAAACCTTTTGAATTTGGCACTGTTTCATTAAATTGATTATCTGTTAACGGTTGTGTCATTTTTTTCTCCTTACTCATATTAATTGTTCTAATCATATAGTATCTTTATTTCTAATATTAAAGATAAACAAAATAATTACAACATTTTTTTACACAACTTGCATCAATCGAAGTTCATTAGTCCATAAAATATAGCTTTCTATTGGACGATTAGGATATATTGTACTTACAAGTTTTTCATAAGCTTTCAGCTGCTGTCTGTATAAAGGAGGAATTTTTGATTGATTTTCGGCAACTTCTTTATTTGTCTTAAAATCGATGATTATTACCTTATCATTCTGCACAATAAGTCTATCTATTTGCGCTGAAATTATTTGCCCGTCTACTTCTCCGAAAATAGGCACTTCTGCTCGAGATTCAGAACCGAAAAAGCGTGCATATTCTTCTTTTGACAATAGTCCCAATATCTCCGACTTTATTTTCTGCTTCTGTGATTCTGAAAAATCAACAACATTTTTATCTATATAGTTATTTACAATTTGTTCTTTATTTTCATTTTGCGGAGGCAAAAATTGGAGAATTTTATGAATAAGTTTGCCTCGTCGATAATAATCGCTTATCTCCTTAAGCGGAGAAACCAGTGAAGGTTCTTCATTTTCTGTTTTTAGCTTTGACGGAGTATAAGGCTTGGCCATCGGAGTTTCTGTTTTTGCCTCATTTTCCAACCATTCTTCCGAGTCTTTTATTAAAGGTGTAACAAAATATTTTGCTTCCGGTTTAACACTTATTTCCGCCGGAGTTTCCAAAACAAGTTTATTATCTGCATCTTTGCCAACAATTTTTTCTATTGTTCTTTCACAAATTTTAAGCCAAGAATCATCTTTTATTTTATCTGTATTTGCATAACCGCATACTATAAGTTGTTCTTCAGCTCTGGTTAAAGCCACATATAGTAGGCGACGGTATTCTTCCAATTCTTCGATTCCTTTCTTATTGTTTATTTGAGAAAGCATATCATCATAATCATAGCTACGAAGCGGATAATACGGCAATTTTTCTTCATCAAATTGCAATTTTTGCTCGCAACTGTTTTTAGGTAATTGAACACTGTCAGGTAAAAAGACCACTCTTGCCTGTAAACCTTTAGAATGATGAACTGTCATTAATCTGACGGCATTATTTTCTGCTTCGTCTCCTTCTCTTTTAATAACTGTTTCATCATTTTCAAACCAAGAAATAAACCCTTGCAAATTAGGTGTTTGAGTTTGTTCATATTCTAACGTTAAATTAATAAACTCATCAATAGCATCTTCGGCCTCAACTCCCATTCTTTGCATGAATTTACGCCGTCCTTCCATATTTACCAGAACATAGTTAAACAGTTCATACGGACGGATAAAATCAAGTTTTTTAACTAATGTTTGTAAATCATCATATATCTTAAAATATTTTTCATTTTTACTTAAACTGCACCATAAAGTTTCATTTTTACGTTCACAACACAAAAGTTCCAAGTCATCATCGGTTAAATTAAACAGCGGAGATTTCAACACTTCTGCCAGTGATAAACTATCATCAGGTAAAAGCAAAAATTTTCCGAGAGATATTAAATCTTGTACGGCAATTTGTTCTGCCAATATCATCTTATCTGCACCAGATATGTTTATACGATTTTCTTTGCACGTACGGATAAAATCTTCCATAAACGCATTACGATGTCTGACCAATACCATAAAATCTTTATATCGCAACGGATTATCAGTTTTTTTACTATCTTCCATCATTTGCTTGATTTTTTTAACTATTTGTCTGGACATTTTAGTTCTGACCGAAACTTTTTTACTCATTTCCATCGGCGGTAATAATTCTTCGGAATCGTTTGTTTCTTCGTCTTTTTCGGCTATACACAAAGGCCAAATTTCTACACGACCATATTCTCCCGCCCTAACAGCCATATGCTCTACCGGAGAATCGGCAGAAATAACCCCTTGAGCAATTTCTTTATCGGCAAAAATCGTATTTACACTATCAAGCACCGCCGGTGTCGAACGAAAAGAATATTCCATATCAACCTTACGGAAATTTATTCCTGCGCGATTTTTAAAGTATTCCGACATTATATCAAATTTTTGAGGATCTGCCCCTTGAAAACTGAAAATAGATTGTTTTCTGTCCCCTACCGCAAATACCGTACGTTTTCTCTCTCTGGCTCCGAAACCTGAAAAAAACTCTTCACTTAATGCTTTTATTATATCCCATTGTTGAGGCGAAGTATCTTGAGCTTCATCCAATAAAATATGGTCTATTCCTCCGTCAAGTTTATACAATACCCAGGCAGCTTGTTCAGTATCAGATAATAACTCTCGTGTTTTATTTATCAAATCTTGATAATCCAAATAAGATTTTGCTCTTTTATATTCTTCATATTTTTGATTTATACTCTGAGCTATGGTTAAAAAAGCCTTAGTTGATTTATAAATACGAATGTTCCGACATTTTATAAAAACCTTTTGCAAACGTAACACTTCGTCCTCCATTCTAGGCAATAAATCCGGATATTTTTTTTGAGCCTCTCCGGTAACAAGATTTTTATAAGTTGTGTTATCTTCTTTCAAAAAGCATCTGAAATATTTATCATAGTAATCAACTGAGCACCCTGATTTATAAACATCTTCCAATACCAAAGCTTTTTTATTGTTATTTATTCCGGTATCTTTTAATTCTCTGATATTTTCCATTAAATCAGACTTGTTTATCTTTAGCATACATTCGGCTTTAATTTCTTCCTCACTATCACTATCGAAAACCTTTATTTTTTTTCGCAAATATTCCAATGTTTCATCTAGTCCCCCGAATAACTTTAAACTTTCGCTTATTTTTACATAGTTTTCGGTAATATGCTTCATTACTTTAGGAAAGGAGTATTCACTTAAATTGGCTGCCAAATATTGAATTGAGCAGGCATCTAAAGTTTCTGACATATTGCTTTCCCGTAAAATTTCATTTTGAATTTGATTTAATGTTTCCGTAGCTTCTCTTTCGCCCAATATTTCAAAATACGGAGAAATTCCGGCTTCTAACGGGAATCTTTTCAAAACCTCTTCACAAAAACTATGAATTGTTTGAATTTTCACTCCTCCGGGAGTATCTAAAAGTGTTGCGAACAGTGTTCTGGCGCGGCTTATATATTCCGATAATTTTTCATCATCTCTAACATCATCACCCAATAAATTTTCAATATTTTTTCTCAGTTTTTCGTCACTTTGCACCGACCATTCACTCAGTCTTTTTGATATACGTGTTTTCATTTCTACAGCTGCAGCTTTGGTATAAGTAAGACACAAAAGACGTGTAGGGCTAACTTCATCAAGTAATAACCGAAGTACTCTATCCGATAAAACTTTGGTTTTACCGGTACCGGCCGAAGCTTCAACCCAAACCGACATACGAGGATCAGTGGCCTCTCTTTGATGAGAAGAAGCTTTTCTTTTGAGGTCTTTACTGATATCTTCATAAAATTCACTGCTCATTTTCGCTTCCCTCTCCATTATTATCTTCACGAACCGACCATTCCAAAAAGCGTGATAAATGGTCATAATCACTGTATTGCCCATGATTACTCTTCCGAGGTTTAGCTAAATACGGACGTTCTTTTCTATCAAATTCATCTATCAACTTCTGAAGTAACACCTCTATTTTGTTTATCGCTTCCTGACTTTGTTCATAATCGGTTTTTCCTGACTTACCTTTTAAGGCCCAATATTGCATACCGGCAACCGGAGCTTTTTTAACTTCTTTGAAACCGACTTTTTGAGCAATCATTGCTTCTACAGGCAGTTGCGGAGCTGTTACTTTGATTATTTCTTTGTCGCTCCTTCCTTTACCGGTTTTATAATCTATTATATTCAAGTACCCGTCTTTTGTTTCGTCCACCCGATCAGCCTTTGCCGTAATTAAGAAATCTCCTTCTTTCCCTTTAAATACCATTTTACCTTCAACTTCACTATGCACTTTAGTCAAAGAAGCTCTATATTCACGCTCTCTTTTAACCACCATTTCAATCATATCTTTTAAGCGTGGTTTCCAAAAAGCTTGTAATTCTTCTCCGACGTTATATTCGGAAAACTTTTGCAATCCTGCCTTCATTAATAATTCTGCAGCATTCTCCGGATAAAAATCACTATTATATCGGTTATTAAAATCTTCCAAAACCTCATGTACAATATTTCCGAAATCAAATATTTCTTTTTCACGATCCAAATTTTTTAACGGTTTTAATTTAAGTATTTCTTTCGCATAAACAGAATATGGATCACGCAGCAGTATTTCAACTTGACTTGCTGAAAGTTTTCGAGGCCTATACTTTATTTCAGGACAAGGGCGCGGTGCTTTCACCGGATTTGGATTATCGCATCTTTCCAAATTTTTTGCCCATTGAGAATAAGGTTCACGATATATAAAAGCATATTTTTCTTTTTGTTTATCTTCGCTTCCGAACACTGCTTCCAGCACTGTTTCAAATCGAAGCCACCATCTTGATTTATCAGTAGGAGTCCCATCAATCTTTTGCGCACGAGTAACATAAACCTCCGGAGCATTTAACAAATGAGCAAAATCTGCCGCACAAACTCCGATACTTCTCTCTGTTTGAGACATTCCGAAATTTGTTTTCATTGGTCTAGACATCCACATATCTGCCTGTGGAAGCTTTGGCCATATTCCTTCATTAGCTTCACCGATAATAACCCTGTTATAATTAGTCAAACGAGCTTCTATCGGTCCGAGTATTTTAATTCGGGGATGATATCCGTATCTTGAACGAACATTCTTTTCTGTCATGGTTATTACTAAAAATGGCAAATAATCATTAGTTAATATATCTCCCAGTTCTTCACTTTTATTTATAAGAACAGAAAAAAAATCTGCTGCAGCATGTCCGTCATCATTTTTCCAAATTATTTTATCGCCTGTCTGGACATCGGTATCAGCCAAATTTTGTGCAACCTCTATATGCGCAGTTAGAACCGTTTTCAGATTTACTGTCGGACTTTCATATAATTCTTTCAGGGGTAACAATCTTTTTTCAAAATTATCAAGCAAACTCTGTTGATTTTCAGTAACATCTTTTTCATCTCTTAGAGTTTTTTCCAATTCATACACTTTTTTCCTAAACTCTAAACCATTTTCACCGCACGATGTAAACGGATATTTAAGTAAGGCTATTTTTGCTGTCATATTATTTTGCACAATCGCTTCAGCAATAAGACGAAAATAAATTCCTATATGTGTTAAGCTTAATGGTTGACCGGCCGAATCGTCTGCCTCTATCTTCCATTTTTTCAACTCAGAGATTACGCGCCGTGATAAGTTACGATCCACCGTTACCAGCGCCACAGTTTTACCTTCGGTTTCCAGTGTTTCTCGCATAATTAAAGCTATTGTTTTAGCTTCGTGCCTCATATCGTCACAGTTTATTAAATGTATATTATCAAAAGTATCTTTGGGAAATACTTCTTCTGATAGTTTTCTCCATTCACCGGTTGTTGGAGCTGGACGCATTATCTCGCTTATTAGTTTTTCGCGCAAACTTAATTTGCATTCTGTTATATCTTCAATATTATCACGCGTTAAATGTAAGTAATCAAGCAATTCTTTTAACTCGTATTGCGGATGATTTTCATCAATTTTTTGCCAAGAATCGTCATCTATATATTTATCCAATCCGTATAAATAAACTTCTCCTTGTGGAAATTCAGCTACTGTCTTTATCATTTCTTTTAAAACCGGAAAAGCCGCCGTGCTGCCGGCTATAACTATTTTTTGTCTACCATCTGATTTACGCCAAAAATTCATTTCGGCTCTAAGAAGCTGTTTTCGTCTTTCCGTAGGGTCACAAACTCCTTTTTCCTTCAAAATCTGTGGCCAATATTCTGTAATAATTTTAAGCAATGTTAAAGTTTTGCGCCAGTGGTCCGAATAATCATCAGGGACTATATCTTTCAAACGATTAAAATCAAGCTCTTCGTTCTGCACGGTATCTATTAAAGATGCTAAATTTTGAGCTAATGCGTACGCCTGTGCTAAAGAAACATCATCAACGCCATATTCATTTTTGTGCATAATCAGCTTAGTAAAATCGAAAACTCTTTCTGTTTTATCTATTGCCGGCTTCAAGTGTGGTAAAATTTCTGCGTCACCACCCAAAAAAACTTCATCTTCATCTGCTTCTGCAATTGGCTCCATTCTTGGTAGTATTGTAGGTTTTCCGCCTCGACATCTGACAAAGGCATCGGCTAAATTCTGACAAGCTCTTCTGTTTGGCAATAAAAAAAGTATACTTGATAATTCCTCCGGTTTATCTTTATATCTCTGAATAAAATAACCGGCCAAAATGTCAACAAAAGACGACTTTCCGCTGACATTATATATATTCACCATTTAGAATCTCCTTCAGAGGCTCATCAAATATTCTTTGAATTTTTGCATTGCTCGCCCACGATGAGATATTTTATTCTTTTCATTTTTATCCATTTGGGCAAAACTGCAATCATATCCGTCGGGAATAAAAACAGGATCATAACCGAATCCACCACTTCCGTTCATTTTTTCAAAAGAAATTTTACCGTCAACTCTACCTTCAAACAGTTCATATCTGCCGTCCGGATATGCCAAAGAGACTACACAGGAAAAATGAGCCGCACGACTTTTATTTGCACTTTTATCCATTTCTGCCAGTAATTTATCAATTCCTTTATCAAAATCGCGGTTTGGAGCATAACGCGCCGAATAAACCCCCGGAGCACCGTCCAAAGCGTCGACACATAATCCGGAATCATCGGCAATACAAGGGATTCCAAACGTTTTAGGTATAGTTTGCGACTTTAGTAAAGAATTTTCAGCAAAGGTTTTTCCGGTTTCTTCAACATCAGGAAATGAAACATCTGCGGAGGATACAACAGTAATTCCCAAAGGAGCCAACATATTTTTAATTTCCGATATTTTTCCGGCATTATGGCTGGCAAACAAAATTTTATCAAATTTCATATCATTCTCCTAAAACTTTCTTTTGTGCGCATATAATCTGATGAATTCCTAATTTAGCAAGTCTGAAAAGCTCATTAAATTGAGTTTCATCAAAAACTGCACCTTCAGCAGTAGCCTGAATCTCAACAATTTTTCCGCTTTCTGTCAACACGAAATTTGTGTCTGCCTCAGCGTGGGAATCTTCCGAATAGTCCAAATCAAGCACTGCTTCATCATCACAAATTCCGCAAGAAATAGCTGCTACATATTCTTTTACAGGATTACGCGGCAATCGTCCATTTTTTACTAAATTATCAAGAGCCAAATACAGTGCCACAAAACCACCGGAAATTGACGCTGTTCTGGTTCCTCCGTCAGCTTGCAAAACATCACAATCTACTTGAATACAAATATCCGGCATTTGCGTTAAATCGACAGCAGCCCGCAAAGAGCGACCTATCAACCGCTGAATTTCGTGAGTTCGTCCGCCTACTCCCTTAGTTTCTCTACTTACTCTGGTTTGCGTTGCTCGCGGTAATAATGAATATTCCGCCGTAATCCATCCACGCCCTTGTCCTTGAAGCCATGCCGGAATCTTTTCATCAACGCTGGCCGTACATAAAACGTGAGTATTACCGAATTTTATCAAGCAAGAACCTTCGGCATATAAATTTATATCTTTAACAATTTCCAGCGGACGCATTTGTTCCGCCGTTCTGCTGTTTGGTCGCATTTTTAATATCCTTTGCTTTTTTGCGATAATATTTAAATGGGCGATGCTGCGGTTTCATTCCGTAAAAGCGGTTAATTGCCGCTACAACGTTGCGCACCGTATTTTCTACTTTTTCATTTTTAGTTTCAACTACTATATCGGCTTGAGAGTAAAATGGATACTCTTCAGTAATATATTCCTGTAATTTTTCTTTCACTGTATTGTTATCGCCGAGCAAAAAAGGGCGTCTGGTACGTCCGGCCGTCCGGTGATACAAAGTATCTATATCTGCTTTAAGCCAAATGGTAAGAGCGTTATTTTTGGCCAATTCTCTGGTTTGTTCGGCCACAAATGAGCCTCCCCCTGAAGCTAATACACAAGGATTTCCTTGCAACAACCTCTTCATAACTCTTTCTTCTCCGGCGCGATATTCTTTTTCACCAAAACATTTAAATACCTCAACCAACGATAATCCGGCAGCCTTCTCAATTTCCGAATCGCCGTCTACAAACGGCAATGACAATCGTCTGGCCAATCTTTTGCCTACACTGGTTTTACCGCTCCCCATTAAACCTACTAACAATATTATTTTATCTATTCTCGGCATTTTCGTTTCATTTGTTATTCTATTATTCTTAACTATTGACCTTAAGATATAACCTTGTTAGTATATAATCAACAATTTTTAACAGTTATGAGGAAAAATAATATGAAATATTCATATCAGCGGCAGAGCAATACAAAGATAATATTTTATGCAATCTCCTGTATTTTAATTTTGGGAATCGCTTTTGTGGTCGTTCAAGATATTCAGGCTCCTACCGAGCATATCAGCAAAAAAATCAGCATTAATCTTGAAAAATAAAAAATGTTCGGCGAACAAATAGAAAATTTTTTACAAATGATGTCCGCTGAAAAAGGCTCGGCTCAAAATTCTATTGCCGCCTACGAAAGAGACTTAAGGCAGTTTTTGACTTTTTCAAATGATAATTTGAGTAAAAGCCTCATAGAGGATTATATGCAAGATTTGGCAAGCAGAGAATTTGCGCCGAAATCAATTGCTCGTAAATTATCTGCCATTAAAGAATTTTGTAAATTTCTTTATTCCGAGAAAATTATACCGGACAATCCTGCACAAAATATTTTAACCCCGAAACAACAAAAACCCTTGCCCAAGTTCTTAAGCACCGAAGAAATTTCTAATCTAATTGCTACGGCAACAGCCAGTGAAGATTTTCGTTTTCACAGAATTGCCGTTATGATTGAGCTTATGTATGCATCAGGAATGCGCGTTTCAGAATTGGTTGCATTGCCTGAAAGTGCAATAAACTACAAAAGAAATTTGGTGACTATAATGGGAAAGGGTAGCAAAGAAAGAATTGTTCCACTGGCAAAAAGTGCTATAAAAACTTTGGCAAAATATCAAGAATTAAGAGAAAAATTCATTAAAAAAAACTCTTCTTCTCCGTGGCTGTTTCCTTCGCTTTATGCCGTTGACGGTCATTTAACGCGAGATGCTTTTTACAAAGACTTAAAAAAACTTGCAACCGAATGCGGAATATATCCTTCACGTATATCTCCTCACGTTCTGCGCCACTCTTTTGCCACTCACCTGATTAATAACAATGCCGGATTGCGCTCGGTGCAAAAAATGCTCGGACACGAAAATATAACCACTACTGAAATATACACTCATATCAGTAATCAAAAATTGATTAATGCTGTCAATATTCAGCACCCGTTAGCCGGAATTTTTGATTTTGAAGAAAAGGACTGATGTGATGGCAAAAAAACTTAATATAAGTTCCGAACACAAACTTTCAGACTTAACTAATTTTGCTAAAACCGTAAATCCTCTTTTGCAACAACTTTTAGGCAACAACGGAATGCTTTTTCTTGAATTGTTAAACTCTTGGGAGCAAATTGTAGGAAAAGACCTTTCGGCGTATTGTTTACCGCAAAATATTGTTTTTAAAAAAGATATGAGAATCGATGGGTGTCTCAATATTTCGGTTTTGTCGGGTGCTTTTGCAATGGAAATTCAACAAAAACAACAGCAAATTATTGAGAAAATCAATTCTTTTTTCGGATATCCCGCAATTAACAAATTAAAAATAATTCAATCAGTAAATCCAGATGACTTTCTACTCAATAAAAAACCAATTGATAAATTGAAAAAAAAGGTTGTATCTGAAAGCGAAGAATCTTATATTACGGAATTAATTAAAGACATCAACAATGAAGAATTACGCAGAACTTTGAAAAATATAGGAAAACACGTATTCTCAAATAAAAAAGGGCAGGAGTAATATTTTGGATAATTTCATAAAAAAAATAAGCAATGTCTTATCGCTGGTTGTGGTGTTTTGTTTTTCGGCCATAATCTATTTCAATTATAAAGGTTTCGTTTATGAAAACGGCAAAATAGAACTCCGAAAGCAAGAGGCTGTAGCAGCTGAAATGAATGGCATCGCCACAGTTCTGCCAAGAGACATAGTTATCAATACTTCGCAAAAATATTCATACGGCTCATCAAGTGCGCCTCTAACACTGTTCGAATATTCTTCGTTAGGATGTCCGCATTGCGCCGATTTTCATTTAGATGTAATTCCTGATTTAATGAAAGAGTATGTTGATAAGGGATTGTTGCGAATTGTTTTTGTTAACTTCCCTCTTGATAAAAATTCAATGAAGGCAGCAATGCTTTCCAAATGTATGATGTATGATAATTTCTTACCTTTTATTGAAGCTATGTTTTCAGCACAGCGTTCGTGGTGGATGAATACTGATGAAGAACATTTATTCCGTTATGCTGCTGAACACGGGTTAAGCTATGATGAAGCCGTTGCTTGCGTAAAAGATAAAAAACTGGCACAAGAAATCGTGGCAGACAGACAAGAAGCTATTGATAGACTCAAAGTTCAAGGAACTCCTGCATTTTACGTAGCGGGTGCTGATGGCAATGAGATTATTTACGGTTCCACAAGCTATCGTAATTTTAAAAATTATATTGACAGCAGATTGGAACGATTGGGGTATGTAAAAGAATAATGAACGAATTGCCGCAAGATATAAAAGATATTGATGAGCGAATCCGCAATTTAAAAAATGCGAAAAAGGAAGAAAAAAAATCGCAAACAAGTATCTTAATGCAACAAGCTTTTCGTTTTGCCGCGGAATTTATCTCACCGGTAATTATCGCGTTGGCACTTGGTTATTCGGCAGATAAAGTTTTTGAAACTCGCCCTATTATTATGCTGATTTTAGCGGGTTTCGGCTGCGTAGCCGGAGTGTTAAACGTATATAAAGCCGCATTGGAAACAGATAAGGATATACGGTAAGGAGAAATTATGGAAAATCCTTTGGAACAGTTCGAAATTAAAAAGATTATCCCATTCAATTACGAAGGTGTGGATTTGTCCTTTACAAATTCTGCTTTATGTATGGTCATAACCGTTACTTTTCTGATTTTTTCTTTTGCACTTGCTTTACGCAAGAGAAATATTGTGCCTAACAAAGGACAAGCATTTGCTGAATCTGTTTATGATTTTATTCAAGGAATTATCGGTGAAACTTTAGGCAATGACGGAGTTAAATACTTTTCGCTCGTTTTTACAATGTTTACTTTCATTGCCTGCGGAAATATTTTAGGACTTTTTCCTTATAGTTTTACTTTTACATCTCATATAGCCGCGGTTGGGGCGTTGTCTGTACTTTGCCTCATTTTAAATATTATTTTCGGTGTCAAAAGACGCGGTTGGAGATATCTTAGAACTTTCTTTCCGGAAGGCTTACCGTGGATTATGGCTCCGTTGATTGTTCCGATAGAAACCTTGTCTCTGATTGCTAAACCATTCAGCTTAACGATTCGTTTAGCAGTTAATATGTCTATCGGTCATATCATGCTAAAAGTTTTAGGCACATTCATTGTAGCTATGGGATTTTTTGGATTTATTCCATTAGTTGCGGATATGTGTATTATAATGTTTGAATTATTCATCGCTTTGTTGCAAGCTTATATCTATACTACGCTGAGCTGTGTTTACTTAAGTCAGGCAATCAGCGATGAAGAATAAACTGTTTTTAATTAACTAAAGAAAGGACAAAAAATGGAAAACGAAATCTTACAAGATAAAGCTTTAGCTTATATTGCTGCCGGTATGTGCGCAATCGGTATGTCTGCAGCTGCTTGGGGTTTAACTAAATTATGGACGACCCTAATTGAAACCGTAGGGCGTAATCCGCAAGTTAAGAAAGACGTTACATTGTTCGGCTTTATCGGCATGGGTTCTATCGAATCTATTGCTTTGTATATCTTGGTTATTGCCATCTTAATGATAAGCTAAATTTTGATTAAGGTTTTATTATGCTTCCTCAATTAGATTTATCTACGTATGTTACGCAAATCTTTTGGATGTTGTTATGCTTCAGTTTGCTCTGGATACTGATGTCAGTGTTTATAACTCCTAAAATTGCTGACGTTATGGAACAGCGCAAACGGAAAATAAATGAATATATTCAAAAAGCTGATAAACTTAATAATCAGGCAAAAGAAGCGATAGATAAATATAATGAAATGTTGTTATCTGCCGAAAAAGAAGCCGAACGAGAAATAGAAACCAAACGAGCTGAATTGAAATCCTATCTTCATGACGCTGAAAATAATATGTCTGCACAACTCAATAAAAAAATTGCCGATAATGAATTTAATTTAGCAAAAGAAAAAAGAAACACTCTTATGCAAATTGAAAATATTGCCGAAGATTTGGCGTTTGAAATTGTGCAAAAGTTAGGTTTTTCATCAATCAGTCGTCAAAACATCTATGATGTTGCTCATAAGGATAGAATAAATGGCTGATACAGTTGTTGAAAATATTACTAATTCCGTAGAAGAACAGATTTCCGAAGAAGGTTTGCTTGATGCTACCCAAAACGTAATTATGAATACTGCGGAAAATATATCTGAAGCATTAGGCACAGCAGGTAAATCTACCATTGGGGAAATTACCGAACTTCCGTTTTATGCAGAAGTTGAATTTTGGGTTGGAGTAGCCTTTATATTAAGCATTTGTGTGCTTCTCAAACCCTTGTATAAGTTTATTTGTCAAGCTTTGCAAAATCGTATTAATAATGTTATCTCAAATATTGATGAAGCGGCAAAGTTACGCGATGATGCTCAAATTTTATTAGCAGATTATCAAAGGCGCTTTATTAATGCTGAAAAAGAAGCACAATTGATTATTGATAATTCGCGTAAAGGCATGCAAAACATAAGAAATAAAGAATTGGCAAAACTTAAAACAGATTTAGCCAATAAAGAAAAAGAGGCCGAGCGCCGTATTGCCGCTTCAAATACCAAGGCAACAAAAGAGATAAATGCTTTTGCCGGAGAAATTTCGGTAAATTTGGCTCAGAAAGCAATCAGTCATTATCTGAAAAATACTGATAAAAGTCGCTTAATTGATGAAGCAATTGCAGAATTGGATAAATTTATTGAGCATAAACAAAAAAGCCGGAATTAATCCGGCTTTTTTGTTTAACGAGGTTATTATTAAATTTCTCCGGTAGCATAACGTTTTGCCATATCTGACAATTTTATTGCCTTTATTTGGTCTGCATGACCTGCTGCCCCGAAAGCAATATAGCGAGCCTCGCATACTTTTTGCATTTCTTCAATTGCCGGTTTTAAGTATTTGCGAGGATCAAATTCTGACGGATGTTCCGCATATAAACGGCGAATTGCACCAGTCATTGCCATACGCGAATCGGTATCAACATTAACTTTACGAACTCCTGATTTAATACCGCGAACAATTTCTTCCACCGGAACACCATATGTTTGTGGAATTTGACCGCCATAAGCATTAATGAGATCTTGCAATTCCTGCGGAACTGAAGAAGAACCATGCATTACCAAGTGAGTATTCGGCAATTTCGCATGAATTTTTTCAATAACATCTATCGCCAAAATTTCACCATCCGGTTTGCGAGTAAATTTATAAGCACCATGAGAAGTCCCGACTGCCACTGCCAAAGCATCCAAATGTGTCAAACGAACAAATTCGGCAGCCTCGTCAGGATCTGTTACCAAGCGTTTTTTATCTAATTTTCCTTCTGCACCAATACCATCTTCCTTATCAGCTTTTCCGGTTTCCAAAGAACCTATAACACCTAATTCACCTTCAACAGACGCACCAACTGCGTGCGCTCTTGCAACAACTTCTTGAGTTACTTTCACATTATATTCAAAAGATGAAGGGGTTTTGCCATCTGCTTCCAACGAACCATCCATCATCACTGATGAATAGCCGTTAACTATAGCCGATTGACATATATCAACTGAGCTTCCGTGATCTTGGTGAATACAAATCGGCAACTCCGGAAACATCTCGCAACCGGCTTCCACCATATGGCGGATCATCGGATCACCAGCATATTTGCGAGCACCTGTTGATGTTTGTAAAATAACCGGAGCATTGACTTTTTTAGCAGCCTGTAAAACGGCTAAAATCTGTTCCATATTATTGATATTAAAAGCCGGAACACCGTAATTGTATTCGGCAGCGTGGTCAAGAATTTGACGCATAGAAACTAAAGGCATATTTATCTCCTTACATTAAAAATTTAACTGGCTTGAATATATGCGGTTTGTAATTTTTTGCAAGCTATTTTTATTTATTCAAGCTTTGTATTTGATAAAACTTATAATATGCGCCCTTTCTTTTTAGCAGTTCTTCATGCGAACCCTCTTCCACAATTTTACCTTTATCCATAACTATCAATCTGTCCATCTCTTTTAGGGTTGATAAACGGTGAGCAATTGCTATTACAGTTTTGCCTTTCATTAATTTTTTCAACGACTTTTGAATAAATTGTTCGCTATCGCTATCTAATGCCGAAGTTGCCTCGTCTAAAATGAGAATCGGAGCGTTTTTAAGTATGGCACGGGCAATTGCTATACGTTGTCTTTCTCCGCCTGAAAGCATAACACCACGTTCACCGACTTTACTATTATATCCGTTCGGCAATTCTTTTATAAATTCATCTGCATAGGCTTGTTTGGCCGCTGATAAAACCTCTGCATCAGAAGCATTAACATTTCCATAGCGAATATTTTCCATAATTGTGCGATTAAAAAGTGCCGTATCCTGCGGAATAACCGCTATTTTTGCACGCAAACTCTCTTGTCTTACCTCTTTTACATTTTCTCCGCCAACTGTTATCTTACCGTCAATAACATCAAAATAGCGAACCAATAGTTTTATCAATGTTGATTTTCCGCTGCCCGAATGTCCGACCAAGCCTACTTTTTCACCTGATTTTATTTTAAGATTGAAATTATTGAACAAATCACTTTTATTTTTATAATGGTAAGTAATGTTATTATAATCTATTGCTCGTCCACGCATATTTATATTGTGTGCCGTCGGCAAATCTTCCACCGAACGCGGACTGAAAACAAGTTCCAAGCCGTCTTTTACCTGTCCGTATTGTTGCGCAAACTCACCGGCAAAAAAACCTATATTATTAACTTCCATCATTAATCCGTTTAAAAGCGAAGTAGACATAACAACATCTGCTAAAACTAAACGCCCCAAATACCAATAATAAAAAACACAAATACTCGAAAGCAAGTACACGGAATAAAATACCATTTTTCCCTGAAAATCAAAAACAGCATCTTTAGTGCGTTCTTTCTGTTCGGCTCTTACTGCCGTACGCAATACGTGATAAAATCTGCTTTTTTCATAAAAGTAATTGGCAAAGCTTTTCACTAAATCGGAATTTGTAACTGTATCAATAAAAACACCATCTGTTTCAGCGTGAAAACGGGCGCGTTTTTCAGAAAATGAACCTATTTTTCGACGGATTAATATGATAATAATCATAAAAATCAGGTTCAAAGCGGCAATAATTATCCCCATTTTCAAATCGGCTCTGCATATCAAAATCAGACTTACCAATATTCCGGTAATCGGACGAATAAGTCCGAATACTATATGTGCATATATTTCACGAATACCGCTGACAATATTTTTAGTTTTTGAAGCAATTTTTCCGGCCATTTCTTCATTAAAAAAATGTACTGATTGATGATGTATGGCAATAAATATATCTTTATAAATAAGACTGCAAAAATAAGGCATAAATTTTCCGCCGACATATCGCCATATTAGATTTGCTACCCCTTCAAATATCAAAAATGACGCCAATAAACATATATAAAATATGATCTGCGATAATACTGCTTTATCCTGTGTGTATTGAGGCAAAACCCCTATAACTTGCGACATAGCATAAACTTCACCTCTGTCGGCAACAGCTCGAGCAATAATGGCAAATAGTATAACACCAGCCATCAGCTTGGTTTTGCGCAAATATTTGAGAATAAAGGCAAATACGTTCATTCTAAAATATTTCTCCGACGTTTTTTCAAATCTGCCAATTTTTCACTTACTTTACCGGTATCTTGTCCGGTTTTGGCCAAACGGTCATACATTTTAAGTATTTCGTGTTCCAAATAAGCTGTTTCTATCTCATTTTGAATAAATATTTTATCTTCTTCAGAGCCGTCATTCAAAAACATATCAATATGTTTTACGCACTTTTCAACATCCATATTGTGCTCGACTTTTTGTTTGATAAAATATGGTAATTCATACACCAATTGGCGTGAATTGTAATAGGCCTCTTTGCTGTTATGAAAATTATCATAACGAATTTTAAGTAATCTGAAAGCAATTTCCAACTCTTCGGCATTGTCAACCACAATAAATGGGATCGGATCAGAAAAGCCTTCGTGAGCAATAAATTTTAAATACTCCAACAGATAATGAAAATATCCGTTTATATTATATATAATAAAAGGCTTCATCGGCAACATTTCATCTTGCATTGCCACGCAATCATAAGCAAGCTCATCAAGAGTTCCGACACCTCCCGGAGCAAAAACCACAAAATCAGCGTTAAGCAGTTTTTGTTTACGCTCTTCCAGAGTCTGCGCCACTACCACTTCCATTTTCTGAATTAATTCGTCATCATTAGAATAAAGCGAAAAATATTTTTCAGTTGTAATTCCCTGTATAGGGCATCCTTCCATACAAGTATGTTTTTCTTCCCAACCATCAAGAACTCCGCGGGCAACTGCACCCATAATTCCGCTGTTTGATAAACCGAAATCAAGTTTAAAATTCATCTCTACAATCTTTTTGCCTAAATCGTAGGCTTCTCTGGCATATATTTCATCACCTCCGGAGCGAGAACCGCCTGCAACGAAAACCCTGATACCTTCTTTAACGTTTTCTTGTTTAAAATGTTCAATTACTTCATCTTCTTTAGAATTTGAACGGGATGAAACTTGCCTACCGATTTTTTTTATCGTCCCTACATTTAATTCGTGAAGTCTACTGTGCCTTTTCATTGTTTACAGCTCCTCAATATCTCCTTTTGCCTGATTTTGATAAAATTCTTCGGCAAACTGATTAAGTGTATCATTTTTTATGGCATTACGCAAGCCTTGCATTAGCCGTTCATAATATCTAACATTATGCCATGTTAAAAGCATAATTCCAAGCACTTCATTGCATTTTTGCAAGTGATGAATATACGCACGAGAATAATTTGTGCACAAAGGACAATCACACCCTTCTTCCAAAGGGCGAGGATCTTCTTTGTGACGAGAATTTCTAATATTTATCGATCCGTATTTTGTAAATGCTTGAGCAGTTCGTCCCGAACGTGTCGGCATTACACAATCAAACATATCAACACCACGTAAAACAGCTCCAACTATATCATCAGGTCTGCCTACTCCCATTAAATAGCGAGGTTTTTCCTCAGGTAACATTTGCGGAGCATAATCCAAGACTTCAAACATTTTTTCTTGACCTTCACCTATTGCCAAACCGCCGATTGCATACCCGTCAAAACCTATTTTTTTCAATGCTTGAGCAGATTCTTCTCTTAAATCACGAAAAACATTACCTTGCTGAATACCGAATATACCATACCCATCTCGATCA
>JAFUXW010000015.1 GCA_017477035.1 Alphaproteobacteria bacterium
AATATACGACTGTGGGGAACGGTACAATCAAGAGAAAAGTTTTTAGGCAGCTTAAATTCTAAAAAAGAATGGATATTTGATATGGGAGTTCACGGGTTGAAAATCTCTTCAATCAAAGATTTTAATCATATTTTCAAAAGAAATATTCCACAATTGTCGGCTTTTGATGGAATGAATAAAGAAAAAAATGCAAATTTGCTGTTTGGTATGGGAAATGGTGATAGAATGCATTTTGATTTTTATACGGCTCGTGTTTTGAAAAATTCTGCTTCAGGTAAAGATTTTAGCTCTGATTTATACAAACAAGATGAAATCTGCAATATTACATTTAAAAGGACCAATCTATATAATCCGTTATATTATTTGATACCATCTTATGAGGGATACAATACTTCAACGGTTGCTCCGTATTGGTATATTCGAAACGGTCTTTTCCAAAATTCAGATATACTGACTTCTGCAATAAATCTTTCTATAGCTATTAGAGGGTATAGAAGCGTTAAAGATGCTGATTATCAAACGGTTTGGGGAATGGGTGAAGTCAAGAATTTAAGTGATGAAGATATGGCTGAAATTTTTAAATGGATAAGCGACAAAATTAAGTAGAAGTAGTAATACATCAGTTAAAATAAATATACACACCTCGTCAATTTATATTGCAATCGGAGAGGATGTCTTCTATAAATGGAAATGGTACCAATAATAAAAAAGGAAAAAATGATGGCTAATAAATACGCAGGAACACAAACCGAGAAAAATTTGTGGACGGCATTTGCCGGTGAAAGTCAGGCTCGTAATAAATATACCTATTTTGCAAGCAAGGCAAAAAAAGAAGGTTTTGAGCAAATCTCTGAAATTTTTACAAAAACGGCAGCCAATGAAAAAGAACATGCTGAATTGTGGTTTAAAGAATTAGAAGGAATCGGCGATACAGCAGCCAATTTAAGAGCAGCTGCTGAAGGGGAAAATTATGAATGGACAGACATGTATGAAGAATTTGCAAAAACAGCAGAAGCCGAAGGATTTCCTGCTTTAGCTGCAAAATTCCGCGGAGTTGCAGCTATTGAAAAAACACACGAAGAAAGATACAGAGCATTGCTTAAAAATATAGAAATGCAAGAAGTCTTTGCTCGCTCGTCAGTAAAAGTTTGGGAATGTCGAAATTGCGGTCACATTGTGGTTGGAACAAATGCTCCGGCTGCTTGTCCTGTTTGTGCTCACCCACAAAGTTATTTTGAACTCAGAGCGGAAAATTATTAATTACATAATGATAGAAAAGGTTGAGATTGCTCTCAACCTTTTTCTTTTGCGGGAAACGTTAGATGGAAAACAAATTGTTAAAGTCTATTATCATATTGGATATTATAGGTTTAATACTTAGTTTATTTATGACAGATACATTGAGTGTAGATGGTTTTGAACATATGAAAATGAGTTATTTTATAACTAATGGATATGTTCCTTATCGTGATTTTTTTGAGCATCACCATCCCTTATTATGGTATATCTATGCACCTATAATGTTTTTATTGCCGCATAATTATACTCTCGCTTATTATGTATCTAGAATTTTTTCACTTATTTGTTCTTCTATAATGCTTTTTATTATCGCTAAAACTATAAAAAGATTTCTAGGAGGAGAACAGAAAATATATTATTTTTTAGCGATTTTGTTTATGTTTTTCCCAATTTGGCAGTGTTTTTCAACTCTCAAACCTGACATAATAACCAGAATCTTCTATTTTTTAGGGGTTTACTATTTCTTTTGCTATGCGGAAAAATTGCAAACCAAGGATATGGTCTATTGCGGATTATCATTTACAATAGCCTTTTTAGCCCTGCAGAATATAATATTCAGTATTATACCGTTAATTGTGCCTACGTGGATTTTGCTTGATAAAAATCATAAGGTTTTTAAAGATATATTGATTTCATCATTATTTCCACTTTTGATTATATTTGCGGTGGTGATATTGCTTGTATTTAGTGATACGTGGAATAATTACTTTCAACTGAATTGGATATTTAATTCTCAATTATTTGATTATATGCATTATACGGATAGTTCGTTATTGTATTATTGGACTATTCCGATATTGATAGGCATCGGGGCATGGATTTGGCAAATTAAAAGTCATAGCTCATCTTTTTATCTCAATACGATTGGACTCTTGCTCGTAGCTGAAGTTGTTCAACATATATATTTCAAGGCTGTTTTTAATCATTATCTCGTAATAATGTTTATATTTATAGCTATACTTTCATCTTCTGTTGTTTCAAAGGTTAAAAATAAATTTATAAATGTAACAATGGCTCTTTTCGCAGTGGTCATATTTTTGCTGAATTTAAATTATATACATGAAAAAGACACGCAGCAGCTTTCTAAAATGCACGCTTTAGAAATAAAAGAAAATGATCAGATTTTTAATATTGATTTCCGGTATATAAATATCTACTCTCCTAAAATATCTTATTATTCTCTTTTTCATGCACTGACCTTAATTGATAACACCATTTTCAATAGATATCCGGATTACGACACAAGCAAATTTATTGAAGCACACAAAATAAAATATATAGATTATATATATACACCTATGAATAATATTGTTTATGATGGGGCTGATAATCTTAAGCGATTTTATATTTCAGATGAAGTTTTGCAAAAATACGATGAAATACTTCCAGGGTTGTGGCGTCGCAAGGAAGAATACCAATAAATATTTTATCTGACTCCTTTATCAAGTGGATCAAAGTATAGGCGCAGAGTGTTCCATACATCGTAGCGATCGGCATATTTCTGTCCGAATACTTCTTTAAATGCCTGTTGAGTGGCAATTATGGCCCTTTGCGCACTTTCCGCAACCGAGCGATAAGATGGATCACTGTTAAACCTGTTTTGATCAACAAACTCAATTTTTTGGATAGTTCCATCACGTGTTAAGTGAACACGAATTTCCACCATCATACCATCAATTCCGATGGCTCCGGGGTCTAAATTCCAGTTTTGTCGGAGTAAGCTGGCAATAGCGTCAGTTTCAGAAATAGTTAAATCACTGAAATAAGAACCTTTACTGTTACCGCCCTCAATTCCCATATTATTAACAGGAGTTCCTTCTTTTATTTGTGCAGTTTGTGTTTTTTCTCCGATATCGATATTTTTATCATTATCGATTTCTTGCATCAAACTCTTCAGAGCATTGCTACGAACTTTTGCTTGCTCTTCTTGTTTTTTGTTTTTATCGGTATTTTCCGGCTTCGGCTGAGGTTTCGGCTTTGGTTTCGGTTTAGAACTCGGAGTCGGAGGTCTTTTCGGAGTAGGTTTTGGATCCGGTTTCTTTTCCGGTTTTTTATCAGGAACCGGAGTAGGCTCTTCTAAATAATCTTCTTTAATTTCTTCCTTTGCTTTAGGCTCAGGTTCAGGTTCTGCTTTTTGCTGTTCCTCTTTTATTTCCTGTTTCGGTTCCGGCTCCGGCTCCGGTGCACTTTCTTGTGTATATTGTTCTTCTTTATGCTCTTCAACCGTGGCTTTACGATCTTCCGGACCAAATTCTGCTTTAGTAGGCAAGTTTGTAAACTCATCGATTTTGACTTGAGACAAGTCCACTATTATAGGAGCTTCTCCGAGCGTCATATCGTGGTGCCAAAAATTAGGCAAACGAATGAACAATGCCGCAAATACAGCTACGTGTAATATAATGGATTGTTTCAAGTACTTATTCATCAGCGTTTATTTCTTTTTCTGATTATTTCCTTTAGACTGGGTTACAAGAGCTTTTGACTCGGTTTTTAGACCAACTTTTTCGTAGCCGGCCTCTTTTAGCATTGCCATTAAACCGATAACTCTGCCATATTCGGTAACAGTATCTCCGGAAATAGTAACTGTAAGTTCGTTATTTTCACCTTTTATTGCTTTCAATTTAGGGAGAATTTCTTCATCTCGCACTACGCTTTTACCTATATAATAATAACCATCGGCATCAACACTTATATTTATAGATGTGTCATTGCCGGTTAGTGCCTTTCCGCCGACTTTAGGTAAATTGAGCGGTATTCCGGATGTCATTAATGGTGCAGCAACCATAAAAACCACCAACAAAACCATCATTACATCCATCAAGTTAGTGATGTTAACATCGGCCTTACGACGTGATTGACGGCGATTATAAGCTGAATTTTGCAGTAATGGCATTGTTTATTCTCCGGCCAAGTCAGCTTTTAAGGTTGTTTCATCAATTTCACGTGATAAGATAGTGGAGAATTCCGCCATAAAATTATCAAGAGTTTTAGCGTAGCGGTCAATTGACGATGATATGGTGTTGTAGGCAACTACTGCCGGTATGGCAGCAATTAAACCGAATGCTGTAGTAAATAAAGCTTCTGCAATACCGGGAGCCATTGCTGAAAGAGAATTGCTTTGCGTAACGGCAATAGCGTTAAAACTGTTAATAATTCCCCATACCGTTCCGAATAATCCGATTAAAGGAGCTACAGAACCGGTGGTTGCCAAGAATCCCAAATGAGTATCAAGGCTATCAAGTTCTTTATCTATGGAAACAGACATTGCTTTTTCAATGCGTTGTTGTAAAGAAACACCTCGGATACTTCTGTCTACCTTGCCTTTCATTAAAGTATTACGTTTCCACTCGCGCATGGCTGCAACAAAAATTGCCGACATCGGATCACGAGGACGATTGCCGATGGCTTCATACAAACGATCTAAAGAGCCTCCTGACCAAAAAGCTTCTTCAAATTTTTTAGATTGATTGCGGACATTGCGTAAGGTAGCAAATTTTTCCAAAATAATTGCCCACGACCAAACAGAGGCGGCAATTAATCCAATCATAACAACTTTAGTGATTGTATCCGAGGACCAAACCATATCCCATAAAGACATTTGTTCCGTTGCTGTTTGAGCAACATCAGAAAGTGCTTGTGATGTCATTTTTATAACCTTTATAAATTGCAATTTAAACCAAGTTGGCGCTAATGTATCACAAATTATTTAACAGGCAATTAATTTATGAAAAAAAGACGCAAAATAATTAATAAAATTTTATTGTTTGCAATGTATATTATCTGTAAAGGAGAAAAACTATGAGTTATATCGTTTATGGTTTTGTTTTTGGGTGTTTAATTCCTTATTTGGCTCGCCGAATTGGTAAACTTATGCCTGCCACCATGGGGTACATATTGCTGAAAGTATTTATTCCATCTCATTATATGCCGTGGAGTAAACTAAAAGATAACAAAGAATATATAAACTTATTCAAGCGTTATATGATGCGTTCGTTGGGGTGGGGCATTTTTACTGCAGCAGCAACTTATTTATTTGCGCTTAATTTTGATCACTATTTTACTTGGTGGTATATAAGTTTTTTATGGATTTTGTTGTTGCTGGTTGAGTTTGATAAACGTTATATGTTACTTCCGGATATATTAACATTACCACTTTTGGTATTAGGATTTGCGTATGCTGCTCAACACGGAACTTGGTTAGCAACCATTGATCCTTATTTTATAAGCTACGAACAAAACAGTGTTATAGGTGCAGTGATGGGATATATGATGCCGGTAATTGCATCAATGTTTATTGTATGGAAGTATCCTGATGCTTTCGGTGGTGGAGATATAAAGCTGCTGTGTGCCATAGGTGCGTGGGTAGGGCCGGAAATCATTGCCTATATCCTTTTAGGCTCGTGCATAATTTTTGCCGTAAGTTGCTTAATTAATCGCAAACGTATCGGACCGTTCGGACCGTCGATAGTGTATGCAACACTAATTATCATTACATTCTTGTTTGGAATTTGAGAGAGAGTATCAAGTGTCAGCCGGATATAATGCAAATGACAACAATAAGAAAGAATTAGCCCGTAAACATATCGAAGAGGCATTATCTCAGAATAATTATGATAGGGCCATAAATATGCTTTGCAATTATTTGCAAAAGTATGACTACGCCAATGAGGATATAAAATACGCATTGAATATTTTTAATAAAATTTTTGAAAAAAGAAAAAAACACGATTTGCCCGTGAAGTTCTATAATGAATTTGCGTATGTTTGCATAATGTTACTGAAAAATAATTCTTCGAAAATGTCGAGCAGAGATATTAATGTTACTTGTGATAATATAATTTATCTTTTGGAAGAATCAAAACTTATTTATGCAAATTCTCCGATTCCGTACTTGTATTTTGCTCGTTTTTATAAACTTAATCTTGATGCCAAAATCTTGCGTGGGTTAGACAGCAATAAGTTGGCAGAAGAATATTATAATATGGCTATTAGTCACGGTAGTGAAGTTGCCATAGAAGAATATAAAAATTACATCAATACCAGAAATGCTTTTACTTCGTTTGATTTTATAAATGCCGATAAAAACCTTAATAAAATTGCCGAATCTATTGTAAATAATGCAGATAAAAGCCATTTTTCCGTAATTCTGCACGGGCCTGAAGGCAGTGGTAAAAATCGTTTTGCTCAGTATCTCGCAACCGAACTTTGCGAACATATGAAACAGCAACAACGCAGCGCCTCGGTTTGTCATATTGATGCTTTGAATATTAACAATGCATTTGAAAAAATAAAACCGGAAACCAGATTGGTAATTGTCAGAGATGAATACGGGCTGATTTTTAAGGATGCCAAGTATTGCTATAAATTAGCAAACATATTAAAAGCACAAACAATAAATATCGTGCTGATAATCAATGATATAAGTATATTGCCGAGAGATTTTATTTCGCAATTTTTATTTAAAATTAAATTCGGATATATGAACGATGAACAGGAAGAAGCCGCATATGAGTTATTTTTCAAAAATCCTGCTCCGAATGAACTTAAGCGTATCAGCGGATTGGTTATAGATGATTTTGCCCGCATTGCAAAGCAAGCTCAATATCTGAATATTAATAATACTCCTGATATAATAGGACTTATAAAAGAAGAATTGAAAATTAAGTTCGGCGGTAACGAATATATTAAACCTCTTACCGAATTTGATACCGGATTGATAAATTGTGATGTAAATGTAGCTTCTTTAATTGAAAAACTCAAACATTATGATAATGAGAATCCGTTTTCTATTTTGATTTATGGTCCTCCGGGAACCGGAAAAAGCTATTTTTTACGTTATTTGGCACAAACGATAGGTCTTAACACCGTAGAAAAGAAGCCGGCAGAGTTATTTTCCAAATATCAGGGACAACCTTCCAAAAATGTTTTGGAAATGTTTGAAGAAGCGCAGGAAAAAGATGCTATGCTGATTATTGATGAGGTGGAAGGTATTATATCCGAACGTAAGGAAGATCGGGGCGATAACAAATGGAAAAGCGATATGACTAACACTTTTCTATCGGCAATGGAAAGTTGTGTAATACCATTTTGTGGGACTTCAAATCACTTAAACAAGATAGATAAAGCAACTTTACGTCGATTTGTGTTTAAATTGCATTTCGATTATTTAACACCGCAACAATCACGCTATGCTTTTGAAAAGATTTTCGGATTGATGGCTCCGTTAGAACTTTCCGAAATGCACAATCTTACCAGCGGTGATTTTTCGGTAGTCAAGAAAAAGGCACTCATCTTAGGTTGCTTGGATGACGCCGATACATTGTTAAATATGCTCAAAGACGAACTCAAAAACAAAGAATTGTAAAAAAATTTTGCTTTGCTTATTGACTTTGAAAATTTGCAACACTAACTAACTATTAGTTTTAGTTTAAACAATTTATGGAGTCAAAAAAACGAACATTAAACCATTACACGATAAGGTTTTAGTTAAACGTGTTGATGAAGAAACCAAAACAGCAGGCGGAATTATAATTCCGGATAATGCTCAAGAAAAGCCGTCTGAAGGAGTAGTCGAGGCTGTTGGCAACGGCTTTAGAACCGAAGATGGCAAAATTTTACCGATGTCCGTAAAAGTAGGAGATCGGGTGTTGTTCGCCAAGTGGGGAGGAACAGAAATTAAAGTGGGCGGAGAATCTCGCTTGATTATTAAAGAATCAGATATATTGGCAGTAGTTGAATAAGAGGAAATAAAATGGCAGCAAAAGATATTAAATTTGGAACCGACGCTCGTAGCAAAATGCTTAAAGGCGTGGAAACATTGGCTAAAACAGTGAAAGTTACGTTAGGTCCTAAAGGGCGTAATGTTATGCTTGATAAGTCTTACGGTGCTCCGAAGCTTACAAAAGATGGTGTTTCGGTTGCTAAAGAAGTAGTTCTTTCCGATAAATTCGAGAATATGGGGGCGCAATTAATTAAAGAAGTTGCACAGAAAACAGCAGATAAGGCCGGAGATGGAACAACAACGGCGACAGTCTTAGCCGAATGCATTATTCGCGAAGGTTGTAAAGCAGTTGCTGCCGGAATGAATCCGCAAGATGTAAAACGCGGTATTGATATGGCAGTTTCTGCCGTGGTTGAAGATGTAAAATCACGTTCAAAAGCTGTGCAATCTTCGGCAGAAATTGCCCAAGTCGGCACAATTTCAGCTAATGGTGATACCACAATCGGCGAATATTTAGCAAAAGCTATGGAGAAAGTCGGCAATGAAGGTGTTATCACTGTTGAAGATGCCAAAGGTTTGGAAACAGAACTCGACGTGGTTGAGGGTATGCAGTTTGATCGTGGCTACCTTTCTCCGTATTTTGTAACCAATCCTGAAAAGATGAATTGTGAATTTGATAATCCGTTTATTTTGCTTTATGACAAGAAAATTTCTAATTTACAGCCGATGATTTCAATTTTGGAAGCAATTGTTCAGTCTGGTCGCGCATTGGTGATTATTGCGGAAGATATTGAAGGCGAGGCTTTGGCAACTTTGGTTGTTAACAGAATCCGCGGCGGTTTGAAAGTTTGTGCGGTTAAGGCTCCGGGCTTTGGTGACAGACGTAAGGCAATGTTGCAAGATATTGCTACTTTGACCGGCGGACAGGTTATTTCTGATGAACTTGGTATGAAGATAGAAAATGTTACTTTGGATATGCTTGGTACGGCAAAACGCGTTGAAATTACCAAAGATGATACCACAATCATTGATGGAGCTGGCAATAAAGAGGATATTGCCGGAAGAGCTGCGCAAATTCGTCAGGAAATAAGCCAGACAACTTCTGATTATGACCGCGAAAAATTACAAGAGCGTTTAGGAAAACTTTCCGGCGGTGTTGCCGTTATTAAAGTTGGCGGAGCTTCCGAAGTTGAAGTTAAGGAAAGAAAAGATAGAATAGATGACGCTTTGCATGCAACACGAGCCGCAGTTCGTGAAGGTATTGTTGCCGGAGGTGGTGCGGCATTGTTATATGCAACAAAAGCATTGGAAAGTTTGAAGACGAATAATCAAGATCAGAATGTCGGTATTGATATTATTCGCAAAGCCTTACAAGCTCCGATTCGGCAAATTGCGGAAAATGCCGGTGTTGATGGTGCAGTTATAGCCGGAAAATTGTTAGAAAGCAAAGATTATAACTATGGTTATAATGCACAAAGCGGTGAATTTACGGATATGCTCAAGACCGGTATTGTTGACCCTACAGAAGTGGTTCGGACTGCATTGCAAGATGCAGCTTCCGTTGGTGGTTTGCTTATAACTACCGAAGCAATGGTAACTGAAATTCCGGAGAAAGAATGTAATTGCCACGGCGGCGCTGAAGGTGCAGCCGGTATGGGCGGCATGTATTAATACATTTAGCATATCATAAAAAATCCTCTATTCTTAAGTGAATAGGGGATTTTTTGTTGCAATTCAAATTATCTTCTTAATAAAAAAATAACGCTTGCATGATACGATGCGAGTAAGGTGTTTGGTAATGAACGACTATGATTTTTTACATCAGGCTCTTGAGCAGGCGTTTTTGCATCCGATAGTTTTTTCTGCTAACGGTGTGTCAATGGTTGATTATAGCAATTTGACGGATTGTCTGCGTTTTAATGATAATTTGCATCATTTGATTTTACCTTATCCGCTTTCGAATGAAAGCATAAAAAAGTATGCTGCTTTATCGGAAAAAGCAGTCAAACAAAGACATAATGTTCAATTGTATGACGAATATAAGATATACAAACATTTTATGGGTGAAAATACGATTGTTCCGACTAATTACCCTGAAACTCAAAGTATGTGTGAATTGCTAAATTTGCCAGAATTGAGCAGGCAAGCCGCGCAACGAAAGAAAGTGTCGGCCACCATTTTCCCAAGCAATTTTATGTCGGAATGTCCGAATCTTTTCGAGCAATACCGGATATTGGCTCATCGTGCAGAAGAATATTTGCAAGCAAATCTGCAGGCTTATAATTTGACACTGATAAATGATTTTGCCCTAACTTATAAAAAAATTATAAAGAAATTTAATATTTCAGATTTTATTTTATGGATTAATAAAAAACGATTCCGTTACTACCTTAATGAAGCGGCCCAATTGTTAAAATCTCATCAGGTAATTTCGGTCGAATTTTACGAAAATCACCCGTTTTATGGTGAAAAATATGACATTGCTCATTATAAAATTATGCAATGCAAAAATAATCTGAAACAACTTTTATTCTTATTGCAGAAGATGTCACATGAACCACAATTGTTAAGCTTGGCACAAAGGTTGTTGGCAGATAAAAAAATTTATAATGATATGTTTGTTAAATATCGTAATTTGCATAAGGTCGAAAATGTGTTAACAGCTTCATCTGTATTACATAACTTGCAAAATGCCTTTAATAAATACTCATTATTGCTTTATTTGGAGGGAGTGCAATTTGCTTTTGAAAATAAGTATTTGGTAGAAATGCCTGTTAAGAATCAGCCTCCTTTACCGACGATATCTCCGCAAAATGAAATCAAAAAAATAAGCAAAATAGTAGAGGAAAGCAAAAAAATAATTCCGGTTTCGGGTAAAATATCTCAAATATACACGCAGGCAATTAAGGACTATAAGGATGCAATTCAAAAACTCAGTGCATCTTTAGATAAATCTCTTTGATTTTTAC
>JAFUXW010000113.1 GCA_017477035.1 Alphaproteobacteria bacterium
AATGAGAGAAATATGTTTTGATACTGAAACAACAGGTTTGTACGCTGACGGCGGTGATAGAATAATAGAAATAGGTGCGCTTGAATTAATAAATCATATTCCAACAGGAAAACAATTTCATGAATATATAAATCCGCAAAGAGATGTGCCACAAGAAGCAATTGATGTTCACGGTATAACTAATGAATTTTTAGCAAATAAACCTATATTTTCTGAAATTGCTCAAAAAAGGAGAGATTTTGTAGGAGATGATGGTATTTTAGTAGCACATAATGCTGAATTTGATATTAAATTTATTAATATGGAACTAAAAAAGTGCGGTTTAGAAACTTACAGTTGGGATAGAGTTGTTGATACACTTGCTATTGCCAGAAAACAATTTCCCGGTGCTCATAATAATTTAGATGCATTATGTAAAAGATTTAATATAGACAATTCATCAAGAACTTTGCATGGAGCTTTATTAGATGCTCAACTTTTGGCTGATGTATATTTACAGCTTATGGGAGGGGATGAACCAAGTATAAATTTTATCAGTGCAAAAGCAGAACATATAAATAACCAAAATAATATTGTAAATAAGATAGAAATAAAAGAAAGACATTTTTATTTATCTGAAGAGGAAAATAAAGAACATATTTCTTTTTTAGAAAAAAATATAAAAAATCCAATTTGGCTTAAAGATACTAACTATAAAAATGACTGACTACTTGAAAAATATTTATAATATTTATTTTAACAAACGTATGATAAGTATGTTATTATTTGGTTTTTCAAGCGGTTTTCCTCTTCCTTTGGTTTTTGGAACATTAAGTTTTTTATTAAAAGACTATGGTATAGCCTATGCTTCAATAGGTGCTATATCTTTGGTTAAAATTCCTTATTCCTTAAAATGGATGTGGTCTCCGGTTGTAGATAATATAAAAATACCAATTTTATATAAAATAGGGAGACGTAGATCATGGGCTCTTATAATACAAATTTTATTGGGAATTTCTATTTTTTTAATGTCAACGGTAAATCCTCAGCAAAATTTATATATAATGGCAGTTTTTGCTTTTATAACCAGTTTTTTATCTGCTACACAGGATATTATATTAGATGCATACAGAGTAGAATCTTTCAATGATGAACCTGAAAAACTTTCTTCCGGTGTGGCAATTTTTGTGTTGGGATATAGACTAGGACTTATATTTTCGGGAGCCGGTGCTATTTATTTGGCATCAAAAATATCTTGGTCAATGGTTTATATAATAATGTCGCTTGGCATTTTAGTAGGATTAAGTGCGGTAATTTTTTCAAAGGAAACAGTTAAATATGAATATAAAGTATTTGATTTTAATATAAAAAATATAAAACAATTTTTTAATGATTCGTTGATTAATCCATTTATTAATTTTATAAAAAATGAAAATTGGTTTTGGATATTAGCTTTTATATTTACGTATAGATTGAGCGATTCATATTTTGGGCCGATGAGTAATCCATTTTATGATGATATGGGTTTTACAAAAGAAGAGATAGCTTTTGTAACCAAAATTTACAGTATAATTATGACAATTTTAGGCGGATTATTGGGTGGTATAATAGTATTAAAACTAGGAATGCGTAAAAGTCTGTTATTATTTGGATTTACGCAATGTATGACAACAATGTTATTTTCATTACAAGCATACTATGGGCATAATATGCCTTTATTTATGATAATAGTTGCTTTGGAATATTTATCATCTGGATTAGCTACAACAGCATTTGTAGCATACATTTCATCTCTTTGTAATAAATTATATACAGCAACTCAATATGCTTTATTATCATCCGTTATGAGTCTATCAAGGGATTTATTTTCTGCTACCAGCGGAGCAGTATATGAGTATATTGAAAATATTTTTACCGGTTATGGTTGGATAATATTTTTTATTATATCCGGATCTATCTTCACCACTTTTCGATCATAGGTAAGCAATCCGTTTACTTCATCCTCCACATCTGAAACCTGCGTATAGACTGCCGCCGCCAGTCCCTGCCTCCAAGCGGGCGCGATC
>JAFUXW010000114.1 GCA_017477035.1 Alphaproteobacteria bacterium
ATTTTTCAATAGTTGCCACAAAATCTTTCAAATCATTCAAACTACGAAAGTCTTTATATACTGAAGCAAAGCGAATATATGCGATATTATCTAGATGTGACAGTGCTTCCATTACCCATTCTCCTATAGTAGTTGTAGTAATTTCGGTTTCGCCTGAACTTTCAAAACGTCTCTGTAATGAATTTACTATTTTTTCCACTCTTTCCGAAGATATCGGACGTTTACGCACAGCCAAAGAAATTGACTTTGCTAATTTATCCCTGTCAAAGAGTGTTTTCTCGCCATTTTTTTTGATAACTATTAATTCACGTAATTGCACTCTTTCGAAAGTAGTAAAACGCGAACCGCATTCCGGACATTCACGTCTACGACGCACCGAAGTATTATCATCGGTATTACGTGAATCTTTTACTTGAGTTTCTTCACATCCGCAAAAAGGGCATTTCATAGCGTTGTTCCTTGTTTTATTAACTCTTCAGTTATTTTATATACCTGAGAAGAATATCTTGCTCCTTTTATAAGTATTGTATCATCGTTTTGCAAGAGTTTATTTATTAAAAACTCCGCAACTCCATCTTTTGAATCAAAGTAATACTGTTCTTTATTCTCTGGTAACTGCGCTAATATATCTTTGGTTTCCGGACATATACCGACAACTACATCAATATTACTTTGGGCTAATACTTTACCTACTTCTTCGTGACGTGACTTACTTGTTTTACCAAGTTCTGCCATTTTACCCAACACAGCAATCTTACGTCCTCCGGTTGACATTTTACTTAAATTATCAACAGCCATAATCATCGCTTCAGGTTGTCCGGAATAACTATCATCTATCAATATATACGAGCCTGTTGGCAAATTAAGTTTATGGCGTTTACCGCGCCCTTCCAAAGCTCCAAAATCTTTAATATATGAAGCTGCTTTTTTTACATCTAATCCCAAAGTTTCAATAACTCTTAAAGCACACCAAGCATTATACAAATATTGTTCCCCGTCTTCCTGTGTAATAAATTCTGCATCGCAATGATTATTCTTACCAAACATTTTAACATTTGATGTATATTTTAAAGCAATTTTCTTTAGAAGCGATGCAAAATTAGTGTCCTCATTAATTACTGCAACTCCATTTTCAGTTATTCCCTCAAAAATTTCCGCTTTTGCGCGAGCTATTCCTTCAAAATTTTCAAAAAATTCAATGTGCATAGGATAAACATTAGTAATAACCGCAATATCAGGACGCACCAAATCTGTCAAATATGATATTTCACCTTTTGAACTCATCCCCATTTCAATCACGGCATAACGTGCGTTCATATCTATATCACACAAGCTTTGTGAAACACCGACTGCGTTATTATGATTTCCTTTCGTAGCATAGGTAGGAGCAAACTTTGAAAGCAGAAAAGCAATTTCTTCCTTTGTGGTGGTTTTACCGGCACTTCCGGTCAATCCAATCACAGTTCCTTTAAATAAACTGCGATTATATGCCCCAATCTTTCCGTAAGCTTTCAATGTATCATCAACTACAAGTTGACGTTCATAAGGAACATCATCGAGTAAATGGTCAACCACTACCAACGGGCATCCCGCACTGATAACATCTTTTACAAAATTATGCGCATCGAACTTTTCTCCTTTCAGAGCTATAAATAAAGATGTTGAGGTAATTTTACGGCTGTCGGTTGAAATATTATCAATCACGACATTTGTAACTTTATCCGTCTCACATCCTAATATTTGCGCTAATTTTACTGAAGTTATCTTTTCCATATTATTTCTCTATATCAGGACTTGCTTTAACATAATTTTCAACTAACAATGCACCTTTTTTGGCCATACACATTGTTCCCGGTCCGGCAATACACCCTCCTTCACAACACATAACTTCAATCATATTTATGTCTGCCGGCGCAGATACGGCATAACGCTTAAGCTTTTTAACCGCATCCGGATTTAACCCGTCTATACGTTCAGGTTTATATTCTGCTTTATCTCCTATTACATAAGCAACTGCACCTGCCACTCCTCCAGAAATAGGATAGCGGCGCCCCTGCGCAGAAGCTTCAACGGCAAAAGAATCTGCAGGCATTTCGGCAACTTTAATTCCAGCCGCATCTAATAATGCCTGTGTCTCTTCAAACACCAAAACACTATCGACGTTAGGATTTTTTTCTGCCTCCAATCGTTTTGCTAAGCACGGGCCGACGAATACCGATATACAATCAGGCCATCGTTTTTTTACTATCTCGGCAATATAATACATAGGGCTCCCTGAATTCGAAACATACGGCTTAATTTCTGGAATATGTTTATCAACAGCTGCCATCCAAGCCGGACAACACGACGTGGTCATAAACTTTGCCCCATCATGCATACGTTCAATAAATTCAGCTGCTTCTGTTCTAGTAGTAACATCTGCACCCTGTGCAACTTCAACAACTTCATCAAAGCCGAGTTTTTTAAACGCTGATATAACCTTACCCAAATCATTACCGAATTGTCCGATAACTGCCGGAGCAAGCATTGCCACTGTTTTTTTGTTTTTATCTTTGATTGCTTTTAACACATCAATAATCTGTGAATTGTGCACAATCGCCCCAAACGGGCAAGAAAGCATACATTTTCCGCAAGAAATGCATTTATTATAATCAATATGCTCAAAGCCATTTTCATCTTTACTTATAGCACCTACCGGACAAGCATCTTCACACGGAACAGGTGCTTTATTGATAGCACTATATGGGCAATTGCTGTGACAAATTCCGCACTTTATGCACAGATCCTGATTTATTGAAGCTCTTTCACTGACTGTAATAGCTTTTTTAGGACAATTTACCTCACAAGGGCGCGCATAACAACCACGGCACATATCGGTAACCGTATAACGCGTTTTTATACATGCAGCGCATGCCGACGGCATAACCGATACAGTGGCAACTTCAGGTTTTCCTCTTTGCAATGCCTTTTCTGCCAGATCAGAAAGAGGTGCTTTTACATCTTCCTCACACGGAGTATATCCCATAGCCGCCATACATTGTTCTTTTACGACCTGACGATCGCGCTC
>JAFUXW010000115.1 GCA_017477035.1 Alphaproteobacteria bacterium
ATGTAGTAAGTCTTGTCCGAGCCGGAGGCAACGATAATTTTAATAATCTTCTTATCATCAACAGACAGACACTTAATATCGTAAAGACCAAGTGCAGATGGAGCAATTTTATCCTTTATCCTGTCTTTAATGTTGAGTTGCACTGCATCACAATCTTCAACACCAACAATGCCGCCGTTATTGCTAACTCCAATATAAATTTCGCCACCTTCTTTGTTATTTAAGAAAGCTACAATTTCACGCTCTAAATTATCAGTCAGGCGTTCTTTATACTCAATTCTATCACTTTCAGGTGGTAACATAGCGACTCCGTTGGTTATTTTGAAAAAATATTATCTCAAAAAATTTTAATAAACAGCTAACTTTCTTAAAGTTTTTAAAAGTTTACCCGCTAATTGTGCTTGGTAAAACCAGAGGCCTAGCGGGTCTATTGGTACTTTTATACAATCTTAAAATAATGTTTTCAAGATTTATTTTAATAATCTTGTATAAATACAACATTATACCCCTCCGTATTCGCTGTGCATTTATGCCTTTAGCGGGAGGGGCTTGTTAATATTAATTTGTATACAACATCAATTAAAAGTCAACTCAATTTTCCGAAAATCTAAAATTACATTTTTTATTTTCGGAAGTTATACTTATTTCTTATCCTCATTTCATGCTGTTTTCATATTCTTGCGCTTATCGGAGCTTTAGCCGGAAGATTATCGTTATAAATATCGCATAGCCAACTTTTCTTGCTTTTATAAAACTTTTGAATAGATTTGCCGTATTTTGCGATATTTTCACTCATTTCATCCATTGCCGCACCGGTTACCAAATCAAAATGATAACTGTCATTGTTAATTTCTATTTTAAAATGCGGTTTTGCCTGATTTTGTGAATACGTTGAGATATAGAGCTTGGCCTTTGCCTTATTGGCAGATTCGTTGGCCATGTCTTGATTAAGACACTCTGATAATTCTTTACTATACTCATCAAGCAATATATAACCGCTCATTATCTTCTCCTTTTTTAAGAATATGACGTAGTAGGCAAAGAAAATCAATCACTTTGTTTCGGTTTTGCATTATGAATCGCAAGTATGCCAATCGGCAGCAATTCGCTCATCATATCTTCATCAAAACCAAGATTACGTGCAACATCAAGAGCAAGAGAGAGGCTCGGCTCGGAGAGTTTTAATAAGACTTCCCAAGCCTGATAACCCTCAACCGTTGCAAGAGACGTTTCGGTGTAGCGGCATTTATGGAACGAACATAGCGGATTTAGCTCTGAGCATCCGGAGCAGTAACTTCGCCCGTCACCGAAGTGCCACTTGGCTCGGGCGTAAAGTCGTTTTTTTCCGCATCCAACAATTCACGCAAGCCGCAATACTGATTGCGAAAGTTCTCGGCAACCACCCAAAAATTCGAGAAAAGCTCGTCGATTTTTGCTTCCGTCAGTGGTGCATTTTTTTCGCTGTCCGCTTCCTGAACGCCTTGCCATTCCAAAATACCGGCAATACCTAAGCCGATAAGCAAGAATTTATCAGCCAAAGCCTCACGTTTGACCGGATTTTCGATATCTTCATCCACCGCCAGTCCGGCATCTTTATTGGCCTTATACTCTTTGGCCAACTCTGCCAGTTTTGCATTCATATAGGCTTTGGCTTCATACAATACCGCTGACGTGCAAGGCTTAACCTTTACCTTTACGCCGTAGCCAAGCTCTAGCCAATACGGCTCTTTGTTAATTTTTAACTTTAACATTAATATCTCTCCACGTCGTTAATC
>JAFUXW010000116.1 GCA_017477035.1 Alphaproteobacteria bacterium
ACATCTGATTGCAACTAGGGCATCTGACCCATAAATTGTCGGCAATTTCCTTCGGTGTCGTCTTTTTTATTTTAGGACGAACAATTTCAGTAAGCCAATTCATAAATTAATTTCCTTTCTTTACGCTGATTTTCTGTTTGAAATCACTCCACCAAGCTTTGATGTCTTTTTTCTCGTTTTCGGTAATGTTTTGAGCTTCTCTTTGTGCTTTTTCTTGCAAACCGGCAATATCTTGTTTTAGTCCGCTGACGGTTTCATTGAGTTTTGCCTGCTCTTTATTAAGTGCTTTATTGGCTTTTTTCTGACGGCGCAAATCACTCCTGAGCGGAGAATATCCAAACCAAGCTCCGATTCTTCCTATTATGTAGCCATATAGCAGAAAAACAATCAGCACTGCTTTGGTATCAAATGGTTTTGAATACCACATACAAGGAATTCCTTCTCCTTCAGGATCCGCGGTATATATTGCCCAAAGAGCAATGGCTAATAACGGAATTACAATCAGATAATGCAAAAACTTCATGAGGATTCTCCTTTATATAAATGAGGAATTATCCGTTTAAGCGGTCATGCAGTTCCTTGCCTGTTTTGAAGTGCACAATATTTTTAGAAGGAACTTCTACTTTGTTTTTATTTTTCGGGTTAATGGCAATCCTTGGTTTACGGCCACGCACTGAAAAAGCTCCAAAACCGCGAATTTCAACTCGGTCACCTGCAGAAAGCGTTTCAGTAATTTTATTAAAAAAGACGCTTACGATACTGTCAATTTCTTTTAAATTAAGATTAAAAGTCATGTTATTCATCTTAGCGGCTATTCTTTCAACTAATTCTGATCTGGTCAATTTATCCTCACATTAAAAAATATTTTGTTAAACTGTTTACACTATTACACTCTTATTTCTCATATATCCAGACAATTTTTATGATTTTACACAAACATCGGCCGGACGCAAGTATAAAGGTTTTGGATAATTGAGCTTTTTAGCCTTGTATTTTTGTAAAGCGCAGGCTGCAATATCATTTATATTGGCGCTTTTATCCATTCTGATGGCGTGCAAAACCAAACCGCTGGGTTTATCCAGAAAGCGTTCAACACCGTTGCCGATTAAGGTAACTGTTTGACCTTTGAGCTTATCTATGATTTGTTCATAAGGTAAAGCCGCTGCATCTTCAATCTTTTCAAGTTTACCATTAAAAAGCTGAAAGTAAAAATCATCACGCTTTGTCTCAATAATAACGGCATTTAAGTGCGACAGTTCCGAAATATCTAAAGAATGAACATAGGCTTCAAAAGCAGAAACTCCAGTAATTGCCATTTTTTCATGGGCGAGCGAAAAAGCACGAGCTGCGGCAATCGATGAACGAACTCCAGTGAACGACCCCGGTCCGGTGCATACTCCGAGTAATCCGATTTCGGCAAAAGTTAAGTTGTGTTGTTTTAACAATTTATCTATTTGCAAAATAAGTGCTTCAGCCTGTCCGAAATCCATTTCTTCAATGTATTTACCGATAACCTCATTATCTTTTAATAGTGTAATGGAGCATCCGTTAGCAGTAGTGTCAAAAGCGAGAGTAAACATTTTTTTCCTCTAAATTATGAATCATTTGAAAAAATTAATTGCTTATTGAGGTTTATATAATATAAAATTATGTAGAGGGCAAACATTTTTTGTAAAGAATTGAGAAAATGACTGATGAATGGCTGAAAAATATTGTGTTGTTTAGTGCGGTGCTGGAATTAATATTGGTTTTCACTATTTTTTCGATGCAAATTAAAATATATAAGTTGCGCCGCCGAGTCTACTTTGTCAAACGCGATCGAGAACGCTGTAATGAATTGTTGTTTTCTGCTAAAGACGGGTACTTTTGTTTTGTTTATCCGGATGAAAAGGTTAAAGATCCGCAAAAAAATACCATCGGTAAGTGTTCACGCCGGCTTGCCGTTATGTTGGGATTGAAAAACGGAACAGCATCTTCCTTTGATGAGATTACTGACGCCTTTTACAAAGATGACGCCAAAATTTTGAAAAAATATGTTGAAATGTTGCATCAGGAAGGACATCCTTTTGAAGATATGCTGGAATTAAAAGGAGGAAATCGGCATATTTGCGTTTACGGAAACAGAGTTAACGGTGCAGATAATAATTTATATTGTGATGTTGTATGGTTCAGAGACGTAACTGCTCAAACCGATAAAATAAGCGATTTGGACGCAGAAAGACAAAAAGTAGAAAATAAAATAAAACAATATGAAAATATGATTGACGGACTTAATTATCCGCTATGGTTGCGCGATGAAAATCTTAATTTGATAGCGGTGAATAAAAAATATTTGGAATTCAGCGGGCAAAAAAATAAATCAGATGTTTTGCAAAATAACGTGGAACTTTGTAATACTCAGGGCGAATTGATAGCTAAAAAGGCAGCTAAAGATGCTCAAAAAAATAAAAAGTTACAAAAGAAAAAGTTTAATATGATAAGAAACAGTGATTTGTATAATTATGAGTTACAGGAAAATCCGTATTATATAGGCGATTCTATGGATAAAACCGGAACGGTAGGGTATTTGGTTGATAATACTGAACTGGAAAAATTAAAACGCGGATTTGAAAGAAATCAAAATAATCACTTGGAAATTTTAGGCACGCTGGGTACTGCTTTTGCTATTTTTGATGATAAAATGAACTTGTTCTTTTATAATAACGCGTTTCGCAATTTATGGGGATTGGATGCCGATTTTTTGGATAAACGTCCGTCATATTCTCAGTTTTTAGAAACCGTTCGCGAACATAAAATGTTGCCTCCTACGCCGAATTTTAAGACCTATCGAGATGATGAAATAAGTATCTTTGGTAATTTATGGGAAACTAAAGAAGATTTATTGCATTTGCCTGATGGTCGAACAATTCGTCGTTTTCGCTCACCGCATCCGAACGGAGTTGTATTTGCTTTTGAAGACGTGTCCGATCGTTTGGCAACGATGCGCCGTTTGAATGAACTTACCGATATGCAAAAGTCTATG
>JAFUXW010000117.1 GCA_017477035.1 Alphaproteobacteria bacterium
AAGTATCATTTATCAACGGGCGGAGAATAAGATGACGACGAACTTTTAGTTCTATGCCGGGACATTCATCCGCCCGTCTTTCTTTTTACACCTCTTTTTATAACATGTCTTTATCTAACAATGCCGGGCGTACACTTACCCAAATTGAAACCTTACTTAAAAAAGCCTACGGTAATCCGCTTCCGGTCAGACCGCGCGACCGTCTCCGCCGCTTGCAATTCAAATTAGAATAAATGGCACCCACTACAAACAATGCCAAAACGAATTAAAAGCAGAGTATCAAGCTCATAAATCCAATGAATCTAAAAATGCCTGACAGCCTTCGTAAATGTCCCAGTAACTCTCGTCAAAATTGCCGGTATACCAAGGGTCGCGAATATTGCGCGGATTATTGGTAAAATCAAGCAAGCGATGGATTTTGTTTTCCGTATCCGGACCGACGAGCGATTGAATGTCCTCAATGTTGCTGTCGTCCATCGCCAAAATATAGTCATAATAAGCATAATCGCGCGGACGAATGCGACGCGAATAATGCTCTTCAAACGGCACATGCATGGATTTCAACATCTCGCGTGTGCCATGATGAATGCCGGCGTGGCACATCTCATTGTAACTCTCAGTTGCCGCGGAATCTATTTCAAACATATCAGCCAAACCGCGCTCCTCAACCATTTGTTTGAATACAAACTGCGCCATCGGCGACCGACAAATATTCCCCAAACATACAAACAAAACTTTAATCATCATCCAACTTGCATAACAATAAGATTTTTTACTTAAATATTTAGCTTGTTATTCACTTTCTTTTTCTAATTCGTATTGCAGATCTATGCCTTCTTTCGCTTTTTTAGCTAGATTACTCTCGGCTTTTTGTTGTTTTATATCTAGTAGTTTAGCTATTCTATTCAGTCCAGGAATATTAGTAAATTTGTCAAAAGCACTAGCTAAAGACGAGCTCTTATCTAATATCTCCATTAAAGGATTATCTGTTTTATTGTAATCTGTTATTAATTTTCCTGGATTTTCTGAACTCATCATCACAATGTTAAATAAAAGCTTTGTTTTCAAATCTAACGAATTTTTAGCATCTTCTAAACTCTGAATTTTATCATTAAGACCTTCATACGTTTTACTGAGAACTTCTTTATAAGAGTACTCCTCAATTAGTCGTTTAGATAGCTTTGCTGATTTATTTGAAAGCCATGCCAACCAAAGAAAAGGTAAGTACAGTGGGGTAATGAAAAGAAATAAATTTGGAATATACTCCATAACTTTTTGTAAATTATTTTGTTGTTCTATATACAAGTGATAATTAATATATACAGGAATACATGATACCGCAACAAGGCATAAAATAGAAATTACAAATATGACAGTTGAATAGAATTTTTGCGTTTCTTCACTTTCTCTTTTTTCTTTATATGCAAAACTTAAACCTGCTGTCACTGCACCTGGTAATAAACTCTTAATTTTTGTTTCTAACTTAGAAAATTTATTATTTCCAAGTTCAATTTTTCTCTTTATTTCTTCCTCTTTTTCGTTTTGAAAAACTACTATATCTTTTGCTAATTTATTTTGTTGATCACGAAGTTCTTTATAGCTTTTATTCAGTTCATCATTTAATCCTTCTTCATGATGAATCTCGCCAGTATTTTCATCCTTTGTATCATAACCAAAAATTTTATCATATATATTTGAAATTTCCGCCTTTAATTCATTAGATTTATTTAATAATTCATTTATTTTGGATACAAAACCTATTGAACTTGTTTCCAACTCTTTTATTTTTTCCTCTGATTGTTTGGCCGTTGTTAATGCTGAATCTATTTGTGCCTGAAATCCTTTTAATTTTGTTTGAGAATCTGCTATACCTTGCTCATTTTTTATTATTTGATCATATTTTTCATTTACATCGTTTGCTATATTAATAGATTGGCGCAATTGTTTATAATTCTCTTTATATTCTGCAATTATATCCTTTATTTGACCTAAACTACTATTTATTTCTTCTAACTTTTCAGATGCGGTTTTAGCGGCAGTACCTGCATTAATTGCTGAATCTTGAGCTAATTTTTCATTTGTTGTTATTTTACTTTCCGCAATCGATAAGGCTTTATCAGCAATCTTCTTTACTTCAGGGAGTAGATCCTTCTCTATGTTTTCAATGCGTTCAAAAGCCGTAATTCTCTCTTTATTTAAATAGTCTATTGTTACTTCTGTCATTGTAAAGTCTCCTAGTTCTAATTCTTATTATACCTCATCAAAATTAATAACGTCTTCTGCAGTTGTGTAAATATCAATTTTATTTTCAATATTCACTCTATTAACAAACCAGTTATTCAATATGCATCCTTGAATAAAATCTTCAATACGATTTACGCCATTAATCTCTTTCAAGGTAATTACTAACCCAAACATTAGATTCTCTCCGTATTTATCTTCTAATCTTTCTTTTGTTTTTATACTAATTCCCCAGAGATTCTTTCCATATACTTGTTTTGATTGAACCCTATTTGTAAATACCTCTCTAATGTGTTTGACATTATCCCATTTTCTATATGTACTTCTGGCATCTTTTTCATATACAAAATGTCCAGTTTCTGCAGATTGATAATTGTTATTAATTGGTTTAATACCTTGTTTATCAATTCTTCCAAAAGAGATATCCAATTCAGTATTAGTATAATCCACCCCTTGATTTCTTGAACAATAAGGAAAATAACACATTGTTACCTTAGAAACGAAAGGATACCTTTCTCCATCCCTAGGAACAGGTATTGCATAGTTATATGTATCATATTTTTCTGATTTTCCTGTAATGACAAATTTAATCTCATCTGAAGGTGTTTCTAAAACATCGCGAATTTTTATTGGAACTACTCCATATCCTAATAATGAACGAGATACTGTCTCCTTTTCCCATCCTGTAGCAGAATCAATTAAAACAGCTTTTGCTGTAGTTCTATCAAATCCCATAATATCAATTAAGTATGACATTTTTCGAGCAATCCATGGAGCGGCAAAAGATGTGCCAGAAACAAAAGCCTCTCCTGTTGGGGTACAAACTCTAATTTTCTCTTTATCTCCACCATAATAACTAATATCAGGTTTTATAAAAAATGAAAGTACAGGACCTTCTCTGGAATAAGATGCAGGATTATTCTTAAAATCTACAGAATTTACAACTAATGAATTTATTGAATCTGCAGGTGCTCCTATTTTCATTTTTCCTTTTATCTCTGCTGGCTTATTAGTTCCTGCTATGATAAAAATGACGTCATTGTCATATTGTATTTTATCCAAAATAGCGGCTTCTGGAGAAATAAAATTAGAAGAAATTTCTAAAGAGGAACCCAGTGACAAATTCCACACTTTTATATCTTTGTTTTTTGTAACAATTTCGTTGATTGCTTTCAATATACTGAAAGAGCTGAACCTTCCTCCTGTAGCAACACCAAAGTGCCTTACTTTAAATCTTCCACAGCCATCATCCAGCTTTCTATTAAACGCAGGACCATCAACGATAATCGAGGTAACGGCGGTTCCATGAAAATAATCTTCGTCACAAATCTCAATATTAGGATCAACCATATTTGTGTAATCTACCCAATCTGAGAAATAGACATTTGAATCAAATAAAGTGTCGATAACTCCAATTGTTGGCTCATTTCCTGGTTTTGGAATATCTATGCGTTGAGGAGCTAATTGTTCAAAATCTGTTTTGGTAAGTGAATTTAAATCCGTAACTGACATGGAAATTAAATAAGGAGCTTTTTGGTACAATAATGATAATGCATCCGGCATTAACAACATCGTTGTTCCATCTATTATATTGTTTGGTAAAATATTGATACCAATTTTCTTCATAAGATCGACAGTATTCACTCCTGTTTTATATATTGTTATAATGGAGTTTTCTTTAAATTCTTCATCAGGAACAGGTATAGCAAATTGTTCAACAAAGTAGGAATCTATGATAATTTTTGCAAAAGCATTTTGACTCATATCCTTTTCATTATATTCTACTTTTTTAGAATTTAATTTCTCAATATCTTGATCCGTGATTTTATCTGTGAATAATTTTTTTGCGATTCTTATTGTTTTTTCATATTTAGATATAGTATCTTGCAAAAGAGTATAACTTACGTAGTGCGTAATTATGTGTTTCAGTCCACTATCAGAATGAAATTTTGCTCCGACAACAGACTGATTAGAAAACACTCCTGGTCCAGCAAATGTTTCTGAAATGCGTCTGCTTTTGGCTATCACATCTATATAATATACACTAATAAGAGCTCCATTTATCAGAGTCTCACTATTCCAATATTGCCGAAGTGATTTTAAGTCACTTAGCAACTTTTCAATATGAGAGATAAAGACTTCCCCATCCTTAGGTAATTTAGGCTTTCCAAATCCAGCTTTTCTTGCCCTTTGTTCAAATGTTCCTTTTAATTGTAAAATATTATTAACCATTATACGTCCTTTAGTTCTCTTGATACTTGGCTTTTAGATACTCCTGTTAATATTTCTATCTCTCTAACGGTAAATCCTAATTTTTGTAATTCTTTCAAATCGATATTTTGATCTTTCTTAATGTTTTCAAATAATTTGATTAGATAATCATACTTATGATTAGGACTACTAAAAGCTATTGATGTTTTTAATAAATTTTTTAATTCACCTGGATACGGAATCTTATCCATTAATTTTATTATTTTCTTAAATAATTTTGTGTTTCTTTCTGAGATCTTAAATTTCAATAATAAATTATTTAGAATTATCTCTGCTATATTCACTAAATCTTCTTGAGTATACCTATTGAAATTTATAACAGCATCAAAACGTCTTATCAAAGCTTTATCAAAAGAGTTATAAAGGTTAGTTGTCGCTATCATGACAACACTACTGTTCAAGCTATCTAACCCCTTTAGTAGAGATGACGTAGCTCGCCCCATCTCTCTTACATCGTGATTATTGATTCTATCTAATGCTATTGCATCTATTTCATCAAATAGAATAATTATTTTATCTGGTTGAGATATATTATTTACCTCATCAAACAATGTCGTCATATTTTTTTGCGTTTGCCCCAATCTGCTATCGATAATACCACTGAAATCAACCGCATATAAATCTCTTTCTATAATGCGTGCAATTTGGCTAACTGTTTCGGTTTTTCCAGTTCCCGGATAGCCTTCAAATAAAAATTTATTAATTCCTACATTTCTATTTATAGCATTAACTAAACCAACAATATCATTTTTGATACTATCTGGCAGTGGTAAAGGCTCAGTAGATAGTGTTACTTTTTTCAGAAAGACAGAATTATTATCTCTTATTTGTGGTACAAAGGCATTTTTATTTGAAATTAGTGCCATGATATATTCAGCTAACTGATTATCACCGCTATCATAAAAATCTTTTGCAATTTCATATGCTTCATTTCTGAAAGCATTATCATTTTTTTCTGAATAGTACTTGATTAGATTCAAAACATTCTTTTTTTTCATGGGTATCCTCTTTTGTTCAAATATAATATAAAACACTTTGGGACAAAAGTCAATACATTTGGGACAATATATCAACAAATATAAATACGAATAGATCGCCACCAGTAAACTGGTGGTACTATTAACGCTACAAACCTTACGGTTTGACCGCACTTTCAGTACGGAACGGCGTTATTCTAACGCCTTAACATTCATCTCCGTATAAATACGGGATTTTCTGCAAGGCAACTAATAAAAAATATTTTATACATTTTGCATCATGTCTATTTATATGATTTTTTTATAGGGCAACTGTTAAGTGTATATTTCGCATAGTATCGGTAAAGATCTGCTACAGTTCGCATGGGAATGTTATTTCCTTTTTCATCTGTCATTACACCTTTATGAGCATTTTTACCAAATTGCATTTCATAAATCCACCAACCTAAGACATCTTTATCATTGTATATTCGTTGAAGAATATCAACTAGCGCAATTTCGAGTGTATCATTATATGTCGGCACAAAATTTCCATTAAACATTTCATTAAATGTTTTTTGCCATTTATGCATTTCTTTATAGGACTTTTTTATTGCTTTTATACCTATTTTAAGAGGTTCTATCGTTGGTATCATCTATCTACATTCCCTTTATTTACTATTCATTACTAGCCACATACCATTTTTAGTCGCACCTACACGAAGGAGTTTCTTTTCATTTACAAGTTTTTTTATCTGCCATTCCACCGCTTTAGGTTTTATGTTGATAATACAAGCTAATTCATTCATCGTCATTTTCGGATTTTCTTTCAGTATTGCAAGGATTTTTTGCTTTATTTCTTTCCTGTTTTTCTTTCCGGCTAAACACCCATTTTCTATAACCTTATAATATCCGAGTAAACGCCTTATAAAACAGCAATTATCCATAATTTTTAATAATTCAAATGCTGTCAAACCTGTATTTTTATAATACCAATTACGAACATTATGTAAGTTCAAATTTAGTTCTGTTGCTATTATTTTATAAGTATTTGATTTATAATGTTCTCTTAAGTGAGAGATGACGTCTTTTGACAATTCTTTGTTGTCTTTATAAACACTTGCTGTTGTTTTAGTCTTGTACCATTTCTGGTGCAAATTAGCATTCGACATACAACTTTCCTTTAGTTATAACAATGTCGAATATCCATAGAAAAAACAATAAATAAAGAATATTTTTTAATGGAGTGGATATAAGTGTATAGAATTTAAGGAAAAATATTATGAAATTACGCATATTATCGGATTTGCATTTGGATATTAATAAAGGTTTACCTTTTCGTATCAAAGATAAAGAAATTTTCACAATAATTTGTGGCGATACATCCGGTTATTTTTCAAAAACAGTAAAATGGCTTGAAAATAATGTAAAAAATGGTGTTTTTGTTGCAGGTAATCATATACTGTATAATAAAGGCGGACACTCACTACAGTATCAACTAAAGAAGTACGAAAAAAAGTATCTATTATCTTCGCCAGTTTCATTCTTAAATGACGGTTATAAAATTGTAGGAGATACTGTTTTTGTCGGTGGCACATTATGGACTGATTATTGTTTGTTTGGAGCGGAAAGAAAAGACTTTTGTAAATGGTATGCATTTCGTAATATGAACGATTTCAAATATGGAAAAACTAATTTCAAGACAGATATCGAGAAGGAAAAGAAAAACCAAAAAATAAAATTACGTCCAGAAGATTGTGAAAAAATGTTCTTTGACACTCTTTCCTATATAGATGAGGTTTGTAGCTGTTTTGTAGATAAAAAAATTGTAGTTGTTACCCACCATGCTCCAAGCGAAAAATCAGTATCTCCCATCTATAAAAACGATTTTTTAAATCCAGCTTTCGCAAGTAATTTAGAGAATTTTATATTGGAGCATCCTAATATTAAGCTCTGGTGTCATGGGCACATACATTGGGCAAGTAACTATAAAATTGGCGACTGTCGCGTTATCTGTAACCCACGTGGTTACGAAAGATACAACGAGCTTGCCAAATATACAGGATTTAATAAGGATTTGATTATTGATATATAGCTCAAATTAAAGCATTATCATCTGGATCATGCTTACTTTCAGGAAAATTTTTTTGCAATCATTGCAGTGATATTTTGGGGAATCATTATAATAGCAACAACCGCCAAGGTATATTTCACCTTTTTATAAGGCCTCATTTAACTCATCATCAAATGCTGGCTCACCATATACAATGTAGGCAATATTTGTGCTTTGACATTTCGGACAGATAATTTTCACCTTTTGCTTGTTCATCTCTTTAATACATATCAGATTTTTTACTATTGCACTCTTTACAAAGCATCTGGCAATTTTCAGGAACAGTTTGACCTCCTTTACTCCATGGCTTTATGTGATCTCCTGCCATCTCTGAATAGTCAAAATGTTTTTTACATATATTGCAAAGCCCTCCTTGTTTAGAATAAGCAGATTGTTTATCACGTTCAGAAAAAGTACGCAAGCACAATAGTTTAGCGGCGAAAGGATCTTTATCACGACAAAGTAAATATTCATATATACCTTTACTTTTTTGAACTTCCTCATCTTCGTGTAATATTTTCACAGCCTTGTTCATTTCTGAGGAATTATAAGATTTCTCATGATATAAATTATAAAGATGACACCAATCTAATCCTTTCATATCTGTATAATATGTTGGAAAAATCTTTTCCACCCAATTAATTACATCCTGAAAATATTGCCATAATTCATCTGCATCATTATCAGATTTGTGTTTTGCCATATAATCAGTAATATTTTTTAATCCCTGCCATTCACATACACCTTTCAAAGCTTTTTCCAAAAGTTCCTGCCTGTTGGAATCTCCAATAACATATCGATCACTTAATCCTTTTGCTGGGCATGTACGTTTTGAAAAATGTCTTTTTGCATCAGAAAGCCATGGACCAGTATAAACAGAATTACGCAACTCTTGCTCTGTTAACTCTTCACCAGCAATATTAACAATTTCAAACCACTCAAGTTTTTCAGATTCCTCACCTTCACATATATAAATCATAAATTCGTAATTCATTAACATATTATAAAGATCATCAGGTAAAGAATCATTATAATACGATTTTCCGTTCAGAGAAATTTGAAGTTGATGATTTAGAAAAGACATCACGGAGAGAGTTCTTTGCTGTCCGTCAAGAACTTCATACGTATCACTGCCCGTTTTTACCCAGTACATGGTATTAAGAGGAAATCCTTTTAATATGGTATGAATAACAGCTTCTTGTTGCTTCAGATCATAAACAAAATTTCTTTGGTATGGAGGTCTTATCGTTAGCTTTCCATCAAAAGCAAAAATACCATCTTCACCATCATCAACAAAGCCCTTAAATATATCTTTTATTTTTATATCATGCTTTTTAATTTCCATCTTTATTCTCCTTGCGACGAATTATTATTCTAGAAAACGGACAAGAATGTTTTCCATTTTTTATATACGCTAAATCAGTTCTCCCCCGATAATTTTTCTGAATACCAATTTCTTTTGCTGAATCCCCTGTACTTAAGCCACAAATTTCAAATTGATCTGGGTTATATGAATCCATAAAACTATCAGGAACCCCCATATACCCATAATAATCACAAGGTATTTCGGTAACCTTACTTACATCAATTCCTTTAAAATTAGTATACTGCAAATACTCATTTTCAGAATAATGCTTATACATAATAAGTTTTTCATGACGCTTTTTAATATCTAAATTGGTAAACCATATTGCTTGAGCTCTTCCTTTTACAACTCCATCAACTATTTTATAACCACTTCCTTGTTTTTTATTTGCAACTAGCCAATTAGCAAACTCTGCATCAACATCAAATAACATATCTGCACTCATAGACTTGTATCCAACCCAAATCTTATTATTTTTTACAAGAGGAAATATTTCTTTATAATGTATTGCATTCGGATTTCCTATGATTAAAAACTTCTTATTATATTCAATCAACTGCATAAAGTACTCTATTAACAAACTAAAAGGTGGATTAGTAACGACAATATCTGATTGTTTTAAATACTCTATACACTCATCTGAGCGAAAATCTCCATCACCATCAAGTTTCTTAACACCGCGTCTTTTTGATTTCAGAAGCTTTTCGATATCATCATCAGATACTCCCCTACCATTAGCCATAGGAACTTCCGAAATATCTATTACATAACCATTTTCTTTTCTGACAGGTTCCCCTAAATAATCGAAAAGTGTCATTTGGGTTCCTATAACTGGGGAAGAACGATATGACGTGCAAATTAGTCTTTTTAATTTAAGATAATTAAAATTTTTCAGAAAAAACTTACAAAAATTTGACTCATAAGGATCATCGCAATTACAAAAAACAGTTTTTCCATTAAAATGCTCTTCATAATGATTCAATTCGACTTGAATATCATCATATCGAGTATAATACTCATCATGTTTTGCATCTTTAGCAGCATTCAAAGTCGCATTTTTTGCCATATAAACACATTCCTTCTAGTGATGTTTGATTCTTGAATGTCCAACACACTGAAAAATCAAACGAACGATATTTTTTTCATAACATTTATAATTTTTACCCGCAAGCAAAATTTTGTAGCTTGTTCAAATTTCAAGCCATTTTCTGACATCCATTTCTCCATTCTATAACTGCTTATATCACTAAAAACTTTAACCTTCGTTAAAAATTTTCGATTTTACGGTAAAATTTACGTAATGTTGGAAGGCTGACTTTTAGCTGTTTTGCAATTTTTTCTCTGGTTATATTATTGGCAATAAGAAGTATAACTTTTTCTTCCTGTCCCTCTAATTTATGATGTTTGTTCTTACTTCCTTTTTTTCTGCCTAACTGTTTGCCCTCGGATTTTATCCGGGCCAGAGCTTCTTTTGTGCGTTGGGAAATTAAATCACGTTCAATTTCCGCCGATAAGCCAAACGCGAACGCTAACACCTTGCTTTGAATGTTGTCGCCAAGCTCATATCCATCTTTTACAGTATAAACTTTAGCGCCGATTGTCATACAGTATTCAAGAATACGCATAATCATAAAAAGTTTGCGTCCCAAACGTAACAATTCACTGCAAATAATAACATCACCTGATTCCAGTTGTTTTAAGCAACCACCCAGAGCTCTTTTTTCCGGCTCTTTAGTACCTGATACACCGGCATCTTCAATATATTTCTCGATTAAAAGCCCTAAAGATTTGGCCTTTTGCTCGATTCCTCGTTTTTGGTTTGCACAGTCTTGTTTATCTGTACTCACTCTAATATAGCCATATATCATTGCTGTCTCCTCTTAAATTTTGAACTTTGTATTATTTGAAGAGTTTGTTTATAACAGCAATGCTTGTTAAATTTTATTTATCCAGTAAAATAAGGGAGTTATTTGCAATGTGCAAATTTTGCACATTGCTCACAATAAAATAATCACAGTTCCTTACTCAAAATATCTTGGCTTTCGGTGAGCATTTTGCGGATGTACTCATCTAAAATAGCGGAGGTTTGGTGCTCGTCGGTTCCGAGTTCGGCGGCAATTAAGGCACCATAGCGCACCGGGAAGCTCATAAACAAATCTCTCAACGCCCGGCCGAGATTAAAAGCATAACTGCCGGCGCGTTTGCGATCCACCATTTCGCCGGTCAACATCTTGAGTGTAGCTTTAGCAAGCATCGCCCGGTAATAAATATCTGCCGTTTTGGCCTGCTGAAAAGTTCCCATATTGCTCATCTTAATACCGCCTTGTGCCTCAAACAACGGATCCGGTTTGCATTGCTGTGCCGGATCGGTATTCATAAACCACTCTCGGTTCGCCTCGTCGACATCAATTTTATCATCTCTCGTCTTATGAATACGCCCGGACTTTATCGCCATTTGCACCGCATGTAGGTTCACCCCGCGAATACGCGCATATTCTCGCATTGACACTAATTTTCCCATTAAATTTTCCTTTCAAAACCATAGGTGACCAACCGGAATTTTTCTGTTCAGCTAGAGAAATGGCGCGATTTAAAGGCCCCGCATACGAAAAATCGCTGGGAAGGACCAATTGGGTTCGTTTTCGAATATCCGGCAAGTGCAAGGCATATTGACGCAGGTCATGCACCACTAATGCTTCAGGGGCATCCGGGATTTCGTAAGACTTATACAAATAGTGGCATAGCATGTCCTGCGCAATATCTTCCCGGTCGTCATAACCGAAGTACGGCGTCGACAACAATTTTTTGATTTGAGCACAGATTGTGATACGGATATACTGCGGAAACCGCAAAAAAATTTCTTTATTCAGCTCTGATAATTTTACTGACGCGGCACCGAATAAATTAAATTCATATATCGCGACAATTAATTTTGATTTTAAAACAAAAAAAGGAGTGACAAGTATCATTCCTCTTTTATGGTGGTGGATTGATGCTTCAATGACGATTTCGCATACCTTAAAGCACAAAAGTATCTGTTACTAGCCACCCCTCTAACCCAATATTTACTTATGTTTCCCTGTCTGCCACCGTTTTTCTTCGGTAATGAATGGTCACTTTTATGACATAAAGAATATCCCGCGACCGGACTAACATTTCACTTGATCAGTACTTAACCACTAACTTGATAAGTAGCTTAATCACTGCTTGATTAATGTAAATTAAGCTTTTAAAGAACCTATAGGTATGACAAAGACACCATCAGATCTTTTATATGCCATATCATCTGTTCCACTCAATACCATTTTAAAAGCAGGTGCTTTCATCTTGGAGGTATCGATATTTTCCGCTAATTTATTTAATGTTTCCGCACCTTCTTGAATTCTGCTGTACCCACCAAGTTTAATTTCTATCAGTCCATAATTGCCGTTTCGAAGATGTATTACGGCATCACACTCCAATCCGCTTTTATCCCTATAATGGTAAACTGAACCATCTAATGCTTCAGCATATATGCGTAAATCTCTGATACATAAGTTTTCAAAAAATAATCCCATAGTATTCAAATCGTTTATCAAGTCATTTGGCCCTAAGCCCAATGCGGCTATTCCGATTGAAGGATCAGTAAAATAGCGCGTATTAGATGTTCTAATAGCTGTCTTAGATCTTAAATTTGGATTCCAAGCAGGAGACTCTTCAATAACAAAAATCTTTCTTAATGCCTCTATGGATTGAGAAACTGCTTCATCATCTACAGAATTAGTATTATCCCCCTGAATATCTTCCATTATAGACTTCAATGTTGTCTGAGAACTAATGCCTCTGGCATAAGCACGCATTAGTCGCGCAGACTTTTCTTTATTCCGTCTAACATTATCCGCTTTGGAAATATCTGTATCTACAACGATATTGTAATAATCAAATGCTTGACGTAAGGCAATTTTTTCAGAACAATCTATCGCCTTAGGCCAACCACCTCTACAGATTAAAAAAGCCAGTTTATCAATATTAATTGAAGCACTTCCATTGACATCATCAACACCGTTAAATAAATCCCGTAGCGAAACTTCTCCTGTGGAATCACCTGATTCAAACAAACTCATCGGTCTCATTAACATTTTTGTAATTCGACCGGCTCCGGAGTGATGTATTTTTGACGTATCAACAGGCGAAGATGAACCCGTCAATATAAACTGCCCGAATTCATCTCTCTGATCTACTTCAAAACGTATAGCATCCCATAATTGAGGTGCCATCTGCCATTCATCAACCAAGTGAGGTACGTCTCCTTCTAATAATTTAGATGGATCTATTTCTGCAAGTTCGAGATTCCTAGCTTCTTTTTTAGGATCTTGCATATATAAAATACTTTTTGCAAATTGCTTTGCCGTTGTTGTCTTACCGCACCATTTTGCTCCCTCAATCAACACTGCACCCTTGCTATCCAATTTATCTTGTAAAATTTGATCTGCTATTCTTTTTTTGTATTTTATCATCTTGATCCTACCTTTCATCGCTACTTATATATTATTTTTTTCTTTTTTGCAACATAAAAAACGGTGATTTGGCAAAAATTTATCCGGTGTTTTGGCAGATATTTAACCGGTGTTTTGGCTTTGGTTTATACATATATTTGTTCTGCCTGCAATAGGTTTATTAATTATTCATTCAAAATGAAAAATTAATACCTAAAGAATATCCTGCGCCCGGACTATTTTTTAATAACTTCCCAATGTCCACCTTTATCCGGTCCGACACGACGAATTAAATTCTGCTCTTTAAGTTGTCGCAAGTTTTTCTTTACACCGGCTATGCGTAAATTGGTGAGTTCAGCCAATTGATTTGTGGTGATTTGAGAATTTTCGGAGATAAAGCGTATAATTTTCTCCTTATTTTTCTCCTTACTTTTTTTACTTTTCTACTTACTTTATAAGATGTTGTATTTACTCCGGAAAGTCCAATAAAATGGACTAGCCGGAGCAAATATGATGATTTGTGGATTTTAATTATGGCAGTTCCGCCATAATTAAATCAGAAATTATTCCACAGCAGCTATTTTTTCAGTTAATTTATAAATGCCTGCATATTTGGCAGAATTATATTCCGGATCACCTGATAATGATGTTTGCCATTGTTTTGCTTTTACCACCGCACCTTCATAATTTGGCATTTTATCTAGATCGAAATACGGATTTCTATCATGGTCATAAGACGGCATAATGCTTTCCAGTTTTGATTGTGCCGCTGATGGTGTCGTAACATTATCAATTCCGTTATGCATCAGAGGCCATATTTCAATACAAGGTTTCATAAAGGCTATATGAATATCTTTTCCGCTTTTATTTATATAATCAATAGCTTCCTTAACTTCCGCATCTCTACCATCGTGATCAAACACTACCCATACTTCAGAATTATTCATTTTTAGATCATCAAACTTTTCTACCGACTCTTGCGCTAAAGTCAGAGGATTAGGGTTAATCAATATCTTGTTTAATCTAATTAATGTATTCTTATTGCGTTGACGAATAAACTTTTGCAAATAATCCAGTTCCGTTCTACCCTCGTAAAACAGCTGAATAATCAGCTTAAATTGCGGGCGCTGTCCGAAATTATTCATCTTTGAAATCTCCTATCATAGGAATTGCGCCATACTTTCCTTGCATATACCCTTTCTGAAGATTTTTATCAAAGCGAGGAGAAAACTGGTATAACGAATACAGATCAGTAGAACCATCTTGGCGTTTTTCTGCAAACCATATTTCATCTGTACGCCAAATTTCTTGCGACATTAAATTTAAATCATGTAATGTAACAATTAATTGTCCTTTGTTTTCTGTCGTTTCCATATGATGTTGAAGCAAGAATCTACTCAAAAACGGATGTAAATGGCAATCAAGCTCATCAATTATGAGACACATATCTTGCTCCTGTAAAAAGAAGAAAGATAATGCTAAATCAATTAAGCGCACTGTTCCGGCAGATTCCTCGGAAATATTAAATTCTACACCATTATGTATTGTTTTAAGTGCATGAACTTTTTGCCCGGAAGGACTAATATCCAAAGCAAGCACTTCGCCTAAATCGTTTTTCGACATAATTGTTCCATATTCGTGTTGTTCATTTATTCTTGATATTACCTGCTTAAAATATTTCTCACTATCTTCTTTTGAAAGAGGTACCCATTTAATATCAGTAATTCCCAAATCAGCAACATGTAATAATTTTTTCAAAAACAATTGAAAATCTTTGCGTTGGAAGAATAAAGAAAAAGCTACAGGATTAGCAAGGCTTTGTGGAGTTATAACAAACAGCCTGTAAAAGAAATCTATTGCATTGATAATATGCTTTGATCCACTGATCTTTTTTTGATTTGGAATAATCCCATCCTGCCATAGCTTAAATAAATAAGCATTAGTTGCCTGAAATGTCCTATTTTTATACCAATCGATACTTTTGGATAGCAAAGTACTTATATTTACATTTTCATTTTCTCGTGTAAATAGTGGCTTTAATTCCCCATATCTTTGGACTATTACTAATTGCTCAAACGGAATATTAACCCCATTTGTGCGCAGAATATATTGATATGTTACTTTATTATATTGAAAAACAATCTCGAATTCAGTTTCTGAGGACGAATTATCGAGTTTAAACTGATTTAAAAGCAAACTTTTGGTAGGTTCTCCTGCAATTATAGCTCTAAGTGCCGCAATTGCTTTTACAAAATTGGATTTACCGGAGGCATTAGCTCCGTAAAGAGCCGCCCCTTTTAATGCTTTATATTGCATACACCCTAAGATATGGTTTTCATGCTGTTTGGAAATTTTCCCCGGAAACATAGAAAAAGTAGCTTTTTCTTTAAATGATCCGAAATTTGACACAGAGAAACTTAATAACATTTTTTGCCCCTTTTTTACCTGTTGTCTTCGAAATATATGTCATTTTTGATAAAAAGTCAAGAGATTATGTGAAAAAATCACATAATCTTTAATTTTTTACTCAAATTCGAGATTTTTTCAAGAAAATAGCTTCTTTCACTGGACTTTCGTTGAAATCCAAGCATTGGTTGTGTTGTAACGAAAGGAAATACAATGAAAAAAGTTAAGATTTATCTGGTCCGGAAGCCCTCAGATATTGACGAAGTGATGGAATTATGCCGGCGCTATAACGCACAGGCCGAAGAAGTGACGGTGGTAGAAACGGTCAACCAGCCTCCGGTCTGGTATGATGCAGTATGCCGAGCGCCGCTCGACGATTACATCTTTTTATCCGGCAAAGGCGGTTATGATGATGAAAACCACCGCCAAGTAGTTGCCTTAAAATGCCAAGGCAAGCCAACACTTTACGTTGACCCGTCCGGTTCCTCCTACTGCCGATACATGGGGATTGAACTATGAAAATGTGTAAATATGAAAATATCAAGCCGAGCAACCGGACAAACTTTGTGATGGTTTATTATCATGCCGGTCGCACATTAACTCAAATCGAAACTTTATTAAAAAAGACCTACGGTAATCCGCTACCGGTCAGACCTCGCGACCGCCTCAACCGTTTACAATTCAAACTCGAACAAATGACCGCCCGGTATAAACAGTGCCAAGAAGATTTGAAAGCTGAGTATCAAGCCCGCAAATCAAGTGAATCTAAAAACGCCTGACAGCCCTCGTAAATGTCCCAGTAACTCTCGTCAAAATTGCCGGTATACCAAGGGTCGCGAATATTGCGCGGATTATTGGTAAAATCAAGCAAGCGGTGGATTTTGTGTTCCGTATCCGGACCGACGAGCGATTGAATGTCCTCGATGTTGCTGTCGTCCATCGCCAAAATATAGTCATAATAAGCATAATCGCGCGGACGAATTTGCCGCGAATAATGCTCCTCAAACGGAATTTGCATGGCTTTCAGCTTATCGCGGGTACCGTGATGAATACCGGCGTGGCACATCTCGTTGAAACGCTCGGTAGCGGCAGAATCAATATAAAACTGCTCCGATAAGCCCTTTTCGGCGACCATTTGCTTAAACACAAACTCCGCCATCGGCGACCGACAAATATTCCCCAAACATACAAACAAAACTTTGATCATTAGATTACCTTTCATAACGATGCAGACTATGTAATTTCTCTGAAAAAAGCAATAAAAAACTCCCTCATATAAAAATATGAGAGAGCTATTGTATTTGCAAAAAAGCCTATGGTATTCTTACCAAATCTTTTTCATCAACATTGAAAATTTTGGAATTTTCAGGGTTATTGCACTCGTAGCAAATAGGCGTAATGTATAATCCAGGAAGTCTATACCATTTACCATCACTACGTTGTTCAACCTTTTGAACATGCCCTCCACATAAATCTGTTGTATATTTTCCACAGTTTCTACAGTATGTGGCCGGTTTTCCTGTTCTCTTTTCCCAAAAATCAAGCCAGCAACTATATTGTGATGGACAATTTTCATTGTATGGCTGGATTGCATTAATAACTTTTACCATTGGTAAAATTCCTTATTTAAGAAGTGGTATTTCGGTCTAATACCACAAAAGTTCTTGTTGACTTCTCTTAAAAAGGTGTTATAGAATGATATTTGCAATAAGGGTCATTCTATTGACCGAACCTTTTTAAAAGGAGCCACTCCTTTCGGAACGACTCCTTTATATTATTTAAAATCGTGAGTGTCAAGAGTTAATTTTATGTTAAAATAAAGTTTTGATATTTACAAAATATAAAGTTGGTATTCAAATACTCAAAAAAGATATTGACATTTTATTTTAAATATGGTATATAGCGCTTATCATATTAATAGGAGCGCTATATCATGAGAGATACTCAATCATTTGAGAATGCTATCCGGGCGTTTGATTGTTTAAGAGGACTTGTGAATAACAATCAAGAAGATGCCGCTATATATATTGTCAAAGAATTACAAAAGATGTTTCCATCCACAGTTTACGAAAATGAATTGTGGGTAGAATGTGAAAAATTGTCTCATCGGTTAGATTTATCTGTCCCTTTTATAAACCGACAGGCTTTAATGTCGGCATTCCATTTTATAACCGGTGATATTGATTATGAGATATTGTTAGCACTAAAGGAAAGGTATACAAACAGAACTCCTTGTACGTCATTTTTATTAAAAACATTCTTTGATCTTGTAATGCGAAATATAAAAAATCCCGGTGACACAATGTTAATACCAGAAGGCGAAAAGTTTGCGCCCTATTTGACATCAATTGTTGAGAACGACATAAATTGCCGATATACCATAACAACAGCCAGAAAATTTGAATATGTTTTGCTTACAGAAATATTTAAGGAGCAAAGAAACGTTCAAATAATACAAGGACAAATATATGAACCTGGATTTATCAACGAAAAGTTTGACACTATTTTAAGCGTTCCAAACTACGGAACAAGTTCTTCTTTCAATAGAGATAACCAATTTATGTGCAAAGAATATGACCTTATAGCCACAGAAAATTTATTGTTGCACCTTTCTCCGGTTGGTAAACTTATTATTTTACTTCCGGCTCGCGTTACTTTTGCGGCTGGTCGGGTTAAAGATTTCAGGCGTTTTATCCAGCAGTCTTATTCACTTGATGAAATAGCAGAATTACCTGTTGGAGTTCTATCTAATACCGGTGTCAAAACATTTTTATTCACCATTTCGGCAAAAGGTAATGAAGATACTTCAATTAAGCGCTATGTTTTTGAGAATGATAATCCGGTTAATCGCCGCTTAGGAAGTTTATCGCTTAAATTACAGGATGAAACCTTTATTATGCCGGAAGAACTAGATGCTCTTGGCGATTGGAACGTAGATAAAATTTTTGCCTCACAAGATGATGATTGGACACAATATCAAAATTCATCGGTCAGGAAGATACCATTAAAAGATGTTGCAGAAATTTTTAGAGGTAAAGCTATCACTGAAAAAAATCCAACTGGCTCCATTGGTGTTGTAAATATATCTAACATTTTAGAGTACGATATTGATTACAATTCACTTGATCATCTTGACGAGCAAGAACGTCGTGTAGCAAATTATATTCTCAAGACTGATGATTTACTCTTACCGGCACGTGGAACTGCTATCCGGACTGCTGTATTCAATGAGCAGACATATCCTTGTATTGCCTCATCAAATTTAATCGTTATCAGACCAAAATCTGGTGCATTATCTGGAACGTACCTAAAATTATTTCTGGACAGCGCTATCGGTAAAAAGCTGATTAAATCAACTCAACAAGGCACTGCAGTTATGAATATTAGCTACCGGGACCTTGAAAATATTGAGATTCCTTATCTTCCGTTTGAAAAGCAAATAGAAATAGCTAAAAAATACCAAGATGGCCTCGCAAAATACCAAGAAACGATATCTTCTGCTGAAGAAAAATGGCAAGATACGGTAAGAGAATTAGAACAAAATTTATAGGACTAGAATATGACTAAAGCAGTAACAGAAGAAACCACAAGTCAAAAGCTTTTCTCCCATCTATTTGAAGCATGCAATATTCTGCGTGGTCCAATTAATCAAGACGAATATAAAAGCTATGTTACTCCGATTTTGTTTTTCAAACGTATTTCGGATGTTTATGACGAAGAAACGCAGGAGGACTTAGAAGCCTCCGGTGGTGATGAAGAATTTGCTTCATTTGCTGAAAACCACCGCTTTATCATTCCAGAGAATTGTCACTGGAACGATGTTAGAGAAAAAACGCATAATATCGGCTCTGCTATAATTAATGCGATGACAGGCATTGAGCGTGCCAATCCAAAAACCTTATCTGGTGTGTTCAGTAGCTTTGATGATGCCAACTGGGCTGATAAGAGCAAACTTTCTGATGAACGCCTAAAAGACTTAGTTGAGCACATGTCTAAAATAAAAGTCGGCAATAAAAACTACTCCGATGATGTTATGGGCGATAGTTATGAATACCTCATCAAGAAATTTGCGGATATGTCAAAGAAAAATGCGGGAGAATTTTATACCCCACGTTCTATTGTGAAATTGCTGATTAACTTTATTAAACCGCAAGATGGTGACACTGTTTATGATGGTGCTATGGGAACCGGCGGTATGTTAATTGAAGCTATACGCCATATGAAGCATACCCAAAGCTCTTATGGTAAAATTTATGGCCAAGAAAAAAATCTGGCAACTTCTGCCATCGGTCGAATGAATTTATTTTTGCATGGTGCCAGAGATTTTAATGTCGTTCAGGGAGATACTTTAAGAAATCCTGGATTTTTAAAGCGTGGGAGTTTGCAAACTTTTGACTGCGTCATTGCGAATCCGCCGTTTTCACTTAAAAATTGGGGTGCGGAAGCGTTTTCTTCTGATATATATGGTCGTAATATCTGGGGATGTCCGAGTGATTCATGTGCTGACTTTGCTTGGTTGCAACACATGGTTTCTTCAATGGATCCGAAAAATGGTCGATGCGCCATTATTTTACCGCAAGGTGTTCTGTTCCATGGTGGTAAAGATGGTGAAATGCGGCAAAAATTGGTAGAATCTGATAAACTTGAAGCCATAGTTACCTTTGTCAGTGGTGTATTTTACAGCACCGGTGTTTCCGCTTGTGCTTTAATTCTGAATAACAATAAACCGGCCGAACATAAAAACAAAATATGCCTGATTGATGCTTCCAATATTTATACACCGAAGCGCGCTCAAAACATTATGACCGATGATGATATTCAACAAATGTGCGACCTTTATGCTGATTACAAAGATGTGATTGAAAAGTGTAAAATTGTAACACTGGATGATATCAAAGCCAAAGATTATACACTTTCGGTAAATTCCTATATTGAAAAAAAACAGCAAGAAACAATTGATCCGGCTGTTGTCAAAAAAGAATTTTTAGAAGCATTAAGCGATGTTACAACGGCGGAAGATAAATTAAAACGGTTGCTTATTGAGGGAGGATATATCCATGAGTAGAATTAGTTTAGAAGAATTAGAAAGCTATTTATGGTCCTCGGCCGTTTTGCTCCGGACGCATATTGATGCCGGTGCTTATAAACAATACATTTTCCCGTTACTATTTTTTAAGCGCATTTGCGATGTTTATGATGAAGAATGTGCGCAGATTTTGAAAGAATATGGTGAAGAAGCACTCGCTTGGGAAGAATACCATCGCTTTATTGTTCCAGAGGGACATCATTGGAAAGATGTGCGTTCTGTTTCATCAAATGTCGGAGTTGCTATTGTGCGTGCCTTACAAGCAATAGAAAAAGCCAACACCGAAAAATTACATGGTGTTTTCGGTAATGCGGCCTGGACCAATAAAAATCGTCTGCCGGATACCTTGTTAAAAGATTTAATTGAGCATTTTAGCAGTAAAACACTTTCTATTGCTAATTGCCCGGAAGATGAACTTGGTCAAGGTTATGAATACCTAATTAAAAAATTTGCTGATGATAGCGGCCATACGGCACAAGAGTTTTATACCAACAGAACTGTTGTTCATTTGATGACCGAAATATTAAAGCCAAAATCCGGTGAGTCCGTTTATGACCCAACATGCGGTAGTGCCGGTATGCTGATTTCTTGTGTTTCACATTTGCAAAAGTTAGGACAAGAATGGCGCAATGTTAAATTGTACGGACAAGAAATTACACAATTAACTGCCGCCATCGGAAAAATGAACCTCTTTTTGCATGGTATCAAAGATTTTCAGATTGTTAACGATGATACTCTCAAAAATCCAGCATTTATAGAACGTGGAGAGCTCAAAAGGTTTGATGTGGTTTTAGCCAATCCGCCATATTCCATCAAACAATGGGATAGAACTGCATTTGAAAATGACAAGTGGGGCCGCAATATTTTAGGAACGCCACCGCAAGGTCGTGCTGACTATGCGTTTTTCCAACATATTATCAAAAGTATGGATAAAAAGACAGGCCGTTGTGCAATTTTGTTCCCGCATGGCGTATTATTCCGTCAGGAAGAAAAAGATTTGCGCGAAAACTTGGTAAAAATGGATATTTTGGAGTGTATCATTGGTTTAGGACCGAATTTATTTTACAATTCTCCGATGGAAGCCTGCATTGTAATCTGCAAAATGAAAAAAGAACCGGAAAAAGCCGGAAAAGTTTTATTTATCAATGCTGTCAATGACGTAGCCAGAAAAAATGCTCAAAGTTATTTGGAAAACGAGCATATCAATAAAATAACCAGCGCATACGAAAATTATCGTGATGTGGAGGGATTTGCCAAAGTTGCCACCATTAAGGATATTGCCACTAATAACTACTCTTTGAGTATTCCGCTTTATGCCCGAGAACAGCAAACAGAAGATAAAGTTGAAGAACTTTCGTTGTCAAACAGCTGTACCGACTGGCAAACATCTTCGCAAGAAATGCGAAATTGCTATAATACATTAACCTCAATGTTGAGTAAGGAGGCATAAGATGGTAAAATTAGGTGAAGTTGCAAAAGAGCGCCGCGAAAACATTAAAATAGATAAAGCCAATATGCCGATTGTTGGTTTAGAGCATCTTATTCCTCAGCAAGTGCAGCTGACGGAATGGAGTAACGATGCGGATAATACGTTTACGAAATTGTTTCATAAAGGAGATGTTTTATTCGGTCGCCGGAGAGCTTATCTGAAAAAAGCGTCTCTTGCACCATTTGATGGAATATGCTCCGGTGATATTACCGTTATTGCTCCAATTGAAGATAAAATTGCACCGGAACTTTTGCCTTTTATCATCCAAAATGATGCTTTCTTTGATTATGCCGTTGAAAAATCAGCCGGATCACTTTCTCCCCGCGTAAAATGGGAGCACCTGAAAAATTATGAATTTGAATTGCCGGGATTGGAGGAACAGCGGAAATTGGCCAAAATACTGTGGGCAGCCGAGGAAACCAAACAAGCCTATAAAACTTTGCTTCAAAAAACAGATGAGATAATCAAAGTTAGATTTATTGAAATGTTCGGATTCCTTTACGGAAAAGATGAACCAAAATGGGAAAAATACAATTTTAATCAAATAATATCAGATGCGTCAAAGTTTGGTAAAAAAATACCTAAAGACGATTACTTGGAAGAAGGCACATACGCTATTGTAGACCAGAGCCAAAATTATATAGCCGGATATACGAACACAAGTGATGGTATTTACACTGATATACCTGCTATTATTTTTGGCGATCATACTCGTTGTTTCAAATATATAAATTTCCCTTTCTTTCTCGGAGCAGATGGTGTAAAACTTTTAAAAACCAAGAAAAAAAATGTGAATTATATTTTTTTAATTGAAGAATTAAAACAAATTCCAGTTCCAAATATGGGATATAATCGACACTTTAGATTCTTAAGTGAATTTCCTATATATCTCCCATCATTTGATCTTCAAAGTGAATTTGCAGATTTTGTTCAGCAAGTGGATCAATCTAAGCAACAGCTACTAACATCTTTAGATAGCTTGAACGCTACTATGCGTGCGTTGAGTAACGAGAATTTGAAATAAGGAGATATGACAATGTTTAATGAAGATAATACAATTGAAAAAATGCTCCTGATGACCCTAAAAAAGAACGGGTGGAAATATATTGAGGCTGAAAACCTGCCACGCCAACATGATGAAGTTATGGTAGAACCAATGGTTAAAGAGGCCCTGATTCGCCTCAACCCGGTCATTGCCGAAGATCCATCGCGCGCCGATGAAGTTATTTATAAATTGCGTGCATTGATTATCTCCACAGAAGCTCATGATTTGGTAACGCGTAATGAACAATTCAAAAAACTGATATTTGAAGAAAATTCGTTCCCATTCGGCGAAAACGGACGTATGGTGCCAATTCGCTTTTTCGGCACCATGACCCCGGAAGATTTAGCCCTCAATGAATATGTGGTAACCAATCAATGGGTTTATCCAAGTGTTGAAAACGGCAAAAGATTAGATATTGTCTTGCTTATTAACGGTTTTCCAATTGCTGTTGGCGAATTAAAAACACCGGTACGTGACGCCATCAGTTGGTTGGATGCCGCCGGAGATATTCACGCTTATGAAAAAAGTATTCACAGGATGTTTGTGCCAAATGTATTTAACTTTGCAACTGAAGGTAAATGCTTCCGCTATGGCTCGGTTTGCATGCCGATAAACCTGTGGGGACCATGGCATACGCCGACTAACAAAGGTGAAGGAACTTTAACCGAAGTTAAAATCAGCGTTGAGGACATGATAACCCCGGCAAAAGTTATGGATATATTCCAGTTCTTTACCATATTTGCCACCGATAAAAAATATCGTAAATATAAAATTATCTGCCGCTATCAGCAATATGAAGGTGCAAATTTGTTGGTGGAACGTGTGAAAGCCGGCTACCCGAAAAAAGGTCTTATTTGGCATTTCCAAGGTTCCGGTAAATCTTTGTTGATGGTCTTTGCGGCGCAAAAATTGCGTATGATACCGGAACTGAAAAATCCGACAGTTGTGATTGTGGATGACCGTATTGATTTGGAAACACAAATTACCGCTACCTTTAATGCTTCGGATATTCCGAATTTGGTAAGCTTGGCCACAAAAGATGAATTGATTAAATTCTTTAAACAAGATATTCGCAAAATCGCAATCACTACCATCTTCCGCTTTGGTGATGTAGATGGGGTATTAAACGAGCGAGAGAATATTATTATCATGGTTGATGAAGCCCACCGCACCCAAGAAGGTAATTTAGGTGAGAAAATGCATGCCGCCTTACCAAATGCATTCTTTTTTGGTTTAACCGGAACACCAATTAACCGCGTAGATAAAAATACATTCCATACCTTTGGTGCAGAAGAAGATAAAAGCGGTTATATGAGTAAATACTCATTCTCTGATTCTATTCGGGATAATGCTACACTGCCATTAAATTTTGAACCTGTTCCGGTAGATTTACATGTTAACCGCGAAAAGTTAGATGAAGAATTCGATGCATTAACCGAGAGTTTGTCTGAAGCAGATCGTACAGAGTTATCCAAACGCGTTAACATGAAGGCAATTATGTATGATAAAAAGCGTATTCGTAAAGTTTGTGAGCATATTGCTAATCACTTCCAAACCAAAATTGAACCCAACGGATATAAAGGACAAGTTGTTTGCTATGACAGGGAATGCTGTCTTTTGTACAAGGAAGAGCTAGATAAAATTATGGGACCGGATGCCTCAACTATCGTTATGGATACCAATAACGACAAAGAGGACAGATATAAAGCCTATCACCGGGACAGAGATGCCGAGGGTAAAGTTCTGGACCGTTTCCGCGACCCGAAAGACCCACTTAAGCTCGTTATTGTGACATCAAAATTACTGACCGGATTTGATGCTCCGATTTTGCAGGTAATGTATTTGGATAAGCCGATGAAGGACCACAATTTGCTACAAGCTATTTGCCGGACCAATCGTGTTTATGATGACGGGAAAACGCATGGCTTAATTGTTGATTATGTCGGTATTTTTGATGACGTAGCTCGCGCACTTGATTTTGATGAAAGCAATATGCGCCGCGTTATTACCAACATTGAAGAAGTTAAAACTCAATTTCCAGCCTTAATGCGCAAATGTTTGAGTTATTTTATGGGTATTGATCGAAATGTTGATGGCTGGGAAGGTTTGATGGCGGCACAGGAATGCATTCCAACGAATAAGGATAAAGATGCCTTTGCGGCCGATTATCGCGTATTAAACCGCGTATGGAATGCACTATCACCGGATAATTTTTTGACACCTTATAAAGTTGATTATTTATGGCTGAGTAAGGTTTATGAATCAGTAAAACCAACAGATAATCGCGGTGGCTTGATTTGGGCAACCCTCGGTTCCAAAACAATGGAATTAGTCCACCAAAATCTGGAAGTTGGCGAAGTTCATGACGATATTGATATTTTACACATGGATGCAGAGCTGATAGATGACTTTATTGAAAAGCAAAAGGACATCAAAAAGACAACTAAAAAGGTGGAGATAGACTTGGTTTCTAAAATCCGCAAGCACAGTAATGATCCTAAGTTTGTTCAGTTGGGCCAGAAGTTAGAAGATTTGCGTGAAAAGCATGAAAAAGGACTGGTTACCAGCATTGAGTTCTTGAAACTCTTGTTAGAATTAGCACGTGAAGCGGCTCAGGCCGAAAAAGAAGTTGTTCCGGAAGAAGAAATTGATAAAGGTAAAGCGGCATTAACAGAACTGTTTAATGGGGTTAAAAATACGCAAACTCCTGTAATTGTGGAGCGAATTGTCAATGATATTGATGATATTGTTAAGATTGTTCGTTTCCCAGATTGGCAAGACACCACCGCCGGCACCCAAGAAATCAAAAAAGCCCTCCGGAGCATTATCTGGATAAAATATAAAATCAAAGATAAAGATGTCTTCGACAAGGCTTATAAATACATCGAGCAATATTACTAGGAGTGAATAAAACTAATCAAGCATTGATCTAATATATCCAAGCAATGTAATACAATGTTCATCTGTTTGTGCATCCATTTTATATGCACAAGCTTCTTCTATTTTATATACGTAATCACTATTATCTTTACCAAAAGTATTACGTGTCAACTCGCAAAAACATTGCTTTATATCGGCATTTTCTATGTGTTCTTTATCTACAGCGTAATTCCATAAAATTTCTTCAGGATCATTAACTGGAAAATAATATACATGCTCTTTGTAATATTTAAGATAAGCTCTTTGTCTACTAATTTTATCTTCTTCATTATCATTTTGATGAGGAACTTTTATATCACAACCAGTTTGCTCTTGAATTATATCAGATAAATTATTATTCTCACTCACTGGTATAGTATCAGGATCTACATGATCTTTACGTTGATCCCCATCCAGAATAAAAATAACGTTAGATGTATTTCTCAAAGAATTCTCTAAAACTGAATATTTTTTTATCCAATCTGCTCCATTTGGGGACATAATAACATCAAAATTTGCGGATAAATTATTATCTTCTAATATTTTATCAATTACTAATTTCGCCACTTTATCTTCAACTATAATCGTTCTTTTTTCAAAAGAAGCTCCTATTTCAACGAAAGCTTCATCGGCATATACATTGGATCTGACATTTGTTTTTCCATCGATATCTGTATACAACACATGAATGGCCTCTGGAGGAAGTTCTCTTATCATAGAAGGAGAATGAGTTGTATAAACAATCTGATGATGTTTTGTATATGCCTGTTCTGCTAGAAATTTCACTAGTTTTTGTTGAGCTCCTGGATGAATGGAAACTTCCGGTTCATCCAGTAAAATCAAGGATTTTTCAGGGGCCTCCATAACTGCTTTAACTAAAGAGATAACTGAAAATTCACCACTTCCGGCAAATGCTTCAGAATAATTCAAATCATCCGAACACGATACATATATTGTTCGAGAAAATTCTCTCGTATATAAATTATGCTCAATCATCCTGATTTGGGAGTATTGTTTTCCCAATATCTCAGAAATTTTATTTACAATATCGGTCGATAATAATTCATTTTTATTTAATTTTTCTACTTTGTATAGCTTATAAGAAGGTAAATTATTTTTGATAATATATTCTAAATTTTTTGCATATCTTCGGATATAATCTTGCTTTGTTTTCATTGTTTTCGTTTTCAGAAAAGCACTTGTATAGAAAAAACGATCAAAAGCACTTATAGCTTCATGTCTAAAATCTAAAAATATAACATTTTTTTCGATAGTATTCCAACGTGTCTCACTACGCCCTCGTCCGACAGGAACTTCTTCTTCAGAAGGCATTTTTTCCATACCATAAGATAAAATAGGACGTGATGGCTCCCAATAATCAGGATTTTTTTCTTTTTTTATTCTTGTTTTTATAACCTCTACATTTCTTCTTGCTGGCGCATTATAATATCCGTAAATAAAACAAGATTTTTGTTTATCTCCTTTATCATCTCCAACATTATCAACATTTGTTTCAAACCAATAATCTTCAATACTTTTATCTTTTGGTGCACCATATATAGCACGTAAAACTGAAGATTTACTGGAACCATTAACTCCAATTAAAGCAGTTATTGGATATTGAAACTGAATATTTAAACCCGAAATTAAATTTTTATAATGAGGAAACCGTATATGAGAAATATAAGGATATCTAATATTCTCTGGTTGTTCTTTTAATTTTTGAAATATAGTACTCATGTTATAGTCCTAAAGCTAGTCCGAAAATTATAGCTTATGCAGTTCTGATAAGGTTTGAATATTAGATATGATTTCTTTACCTAATGCAGCAGCAAAATCAACCGGTACAGCATTACCTACTTGCTTAGCGGTTGCACCCAAACTTCCATAAAATATAAAATCATCATCAAAAGTTTGCAAAGCAGCGGCTTCTCTAACACTCAGAGCTCTGTTTTGCTCTGGATGACCAAATCTTCCGTTGGATAAGGAAATACATTTTGTTGTAAGTGTTATGCTTGGCTTATCCCACGAAAGTCTACCATACACATCAGTATGCCCCTTGTGATTAATGTGACATTTGAGTTTCAGTTCTTCTGACCAATTTCGGCGATCTTCCCCTTCTTTCAATGATGAAATTCTTTCCATAAGAAGCGGTGATAAATGAGCACTCTGGTGATTTGGAATATATTTATGACATTCACCTGCATTTATTGGCGGATACTTTTCAATATACTCTCTGATAGTTTTATATGGAATTTTTCCTGCACCATAAGTTTCTGTTGGTAATTTAATCACACCATGTTTACAAGCAAGAAGAACTAATCTGCGTCTAGACTGAGGAACTCCGTAGTTCATAGCATTTTTAACATCAAAATCATATTTGTAATCAAGGTTATCTAATAATTTAAGAAAGCGCGTTAAAGGTCCTTCTTTAACTTTCTGCATACCTGGGACATTTTCTAGAATAATGTAGTCAGGCTTAAAATGAACAACAAAACGATGAAATTCGTCAAGCAGACAAATTCTCTCATCCTGATTATTCTTAAATCTATTTTGTTTAGAAAATGGTTGGCAAGGAGCACATGCTGAAAATACCATAATTTCATTTTTATGCGGAAAAACGATATTATCAAGAGTTTCAAAATTAAGATCTCTAATATCTGTATTTAAGGCAATAGCTTCTGGAAAATTTCTACGATATGTTTCTATTGCATTATGATCAAAATCAATCCCGGCAATAACATGCATACCAGATTTTCTCAAACCAGCACTCGTTCCTCCACATCCACAAAAAAAATCTATTACATTTATCTGCATTAAACAAAATCTCCAACTTTTATCACTATACGCATATATTTAGTAATTTTCAATACATTCATACATATATCAACCTTTTTTCACAATTTTTTTTAATCTCTTAGCCCGCTTATCGAGATGATTATGCTCACAGCTCCTTACTCAAAATATCTTGGCTTTCGGTGAGCATTTTGCGGATGTACTCATCTAAAATAGCGGAGGTTTGGTGCTCGTCGGTTCCGAGTTCGGCGGCAATAAGGCACCATAGCGCACCGGGAAGCTCATAAATAAATCTCTCAACGCCCGACCGAGGTTAAAAGCATAATTGCCGGCGCGTTTGCGATCCACCATTTCGCCGGTCAACATCTTGAGTTTAGCTTTAGCAAGCATCGCCCGGTAATAAATATCTGCCGTTTTGGCCTGCTGAAAAGTTCCCATATTGCTCATCTTAATACCGCCTTGCGCCTCAAACAACGG
>JAFUXW010000118.1 GCA_017477035.1 Alphaproteobacteria bacterium
GCGACTATCTATAACCTGATGCACAAATATCCTGAGTTATTTGCCGTAGGGGGTATGTAATGACTGCTGTTTGTAACTTTGTGAAAATTCTTAGTTATTATGTGGAGAGAAATTGAGATGAATTATCAGTTATTAGACTTTCCGATTCACGGCGACCATAATGGTAATTTAATAGCTTTGGAAAAAGGCAAAGACTTTCCATTTGATATTCGTCGTGTTTATTATATTTGGGGAACGAAATCAGATATAATTCGAGGGAAACATGCTCATAAAAATCTTGAACAGGTTATTGTGTGTGTGTCTGGAAGTTGCGACTTTGTTTTGAATAATGGCACAGTTAAAGAAACCGTGCATTTAGATAATCCCTCCAAAGGACTTTATGTCAAACATAATATTTGGCGGGAATTTACAAATTTTTCTAAAGATTGTGTATTGATGGTGCTAGCATCTGAGTATTATTCGGAATCTGACTATATCCGCAATTATGATGAATTTTTGAAAGAGAGCCGGGGATGATAACCATTTTTCTTTTATCGGCAGGAACAAATGCTTGTTATCATATAGCTAAGACATTAAAAGCAAAGTTCCAAAATGATTTTAAAATTGTTGGTGCGGATATAAATGAGCTATATCTTATACCAACGTATCATTTTCTTGATAAGTTTTATAAAGTTCCGTATACAAATGATCCTAAATATTATGATGCCATTATTGATATTTGCCGAAAAGAGAAAGTTAATTACCTTTTACCTAGCTTTGATGCTGATCAGAAATTATTTTATCCAGAAAATGAAGATTTGCAAAAATTAGGTGTAATTTCTTTTGGCACCAGTGAGCAAACACTAGGCATCTATTCTGATAAGGTAAGAATGTATGATTTCCTTGCAGGTAAGGGATTTATATTACCAAAAAGATATGAAATTCAAGATATTAAAGATGATAAAGAATATTTTATCAAGCCAATTACCGGAGTAGGCTCTATTGGGGCAAAAAAAGCCTTTGGTAAAGAAATAAAAATCTTAGAAAATTCGCAAAATTATATCATTCAGGAAATTTGTTCTGAGCCGGAATATACGTTGGAGTGTTTTACTTATATGGGAAAGTTTTCTGCAATATGTCGTGAGCGTATTGCCGCAAAAGCAGGAGTTTGTGTCAAAGCGCGGGTATTTAAAAATCCTGAGTTGGAAGAAATAACACAAAAATTTATTCAAGCAGTTAAAACACCATATTATTTTAACTTACAATTTATGAAAAATGAACAAAATCAATATGTTATTACGGATGTTAATTTACGCACAGCCGGTGGAATGAGCTTATCCTATGCTGCAGGTTGGGATGAAGTATCAGCTTTAGCAAATATAATGTTAAATAAATCAGCAGAGAAAATTTTTGCTTCTTTACCACAAGATTTACCTGAACAGTATGTTGTGCGTGCTTATACGGATATTGTTACGAAAGTTGAGCGACCAATTGTTGCCTTTGATTGGGATGGAACTTTGTTAGACAGCCGGAAACGACATAAAATTGTTATGGACTTTGTTCTGAATAAGTTTGGTATTAATATAGACACATCGGATTTAGTTGAATTTAAACGTCAAGGAAAGAATAATATTGATTTTTTGATATCTAAAGGCATTGATGAAAGATTAGCCAAAGAAATTCAGGGAGAATGGATAAAGAATATTGAAAAGCCGGAATTTTTGGAAGCTGATAAATTATATCCGGATGCTGTTGAACTTTTAGAAGAATATTCAAAAGACAATGATTTGATATTGGTGACCGCACGGTCTAATGCAGAATTAGTAAAACAACAAATTAATAAGAGTAACGTTGCTCAATACTTCAAAGATATTTTTGTTGTTCCGAGTGGTCAAACTGCTTCAGATGAAAAAGCTAAAATCTTGAAAGC
>JAFUXW010000119.1 GCA_017477035.1 Alphaproteobacteria bacterium
AAGACCCTATATTTCTGCGATGTTGACAGTCTTTATTTTTTCTCTTTTAGGAATACCTCCGTTTTTGGGATTTTTCGGAGTTTTTTCAGCTTTGAGTTATTTAGCCAAGCACGATAGTTTCTACCAATTCGGGTATATCATGTTGATGCTTATTGTTTTGAGTTATGCCTATGTGCAAATCATTAAAAATTTATATTTTGAAAAAAGTAAAGAAAATTTTGATAGAGCAGATTCCGGAATTTATACGGCTGTTTTTATTAATGCGATGTTGATGGTTATAATAATGTTTAAACCGCAATATTTATTGGATGATATGTATAAAATGATAGAAAGTTTGTTTTTATGAAGTTTGAAGATTGGCAGATATTAAAATTTGAAACATTAGATAGCACTAATGATAAAGCTCTTGAACTTTCTACCGATGCAAGCGGTTGTTATGTCGTAACAGCAAAGACACAAACCGCAGGAAGAGGGAGAAGAGGGCGGATTTGGCAAAGTTTACAAGGTAATTTATTCTTTTCATTGCTACTTGAGTTTGATATGAAAAATATAGGCGAACTTGTGATAATTTCTGCCATCAGTTTGTATCAAAGCGTAAAGCAAATAAATCCGTGTGCCGATTTATTATTTAAATGGCCCAATGATGTTTTACTTAACGGAGCTAAAGTCTGTGGTATATTATTGGAAAAGGCTGCTGAAAATTATATGATTGTCGGTATCGGCGTTAATATTGAACAAAGTCCGAAAAATAACGATTTGCTTTATCGTGCAACTTCACTGAAAGAAGAAGGAATAGATATAAAAAGTGAAGAATTTTTAACATTGTATCTTCATACCTTTTGTAATAATATTAATATATTAAAAAATAAAGGGTTTGAAAGTCTGCGTTTGTTTTGGAATAAAAATGCCAAAGGAATAGGCACAAAGATTGAAATTCATCAGGAAAAAGGTAATTTGCTTGGTATATTCAAAGGAATTAACGAAAAAGCTGAGTTGCTTTTGGAAAAAAACAATGAAATAAGCAGGGTGACTTTTGGCGATGTTTTTTATAAAGAGTAGGGTATAATGACAGAATTTAAGAAAGATGGTGTTTATTTTTTGCCGTTGGGCGGTGCTGATGAAATCGGAATGAATATGTATGTTTATGCTGTTGATGGCAAAATAATCGTAGTTGATGCCGGATATGGGTTTTTACTTGATTACCCGGGAATGGATTTGGCTTATGCTTCTCCGGAATTTTTAGATGCTTATAAAGATGATATAGTTGGCTTGTTTATCACTCACGGACACGAGGATCATATGGGGGCGATTGCTCAGATTTGGCCGCATCTGGAGTGTCCTGTTTATGCAATGGATTTTACTATAGGACTTATCAAAGAGCGTTTGCACGAATTCAAGATGAACGATGTTGTCCCTCTTATGTCTGTAAATGAAAACAGAACAGTAAAATTAGCCGAATTTGAAGTCGAATTTATATCACTTGCCCATTCTGTGCCACAAACTTGTGGTTTAGCGATACGCACTAAATATGGAAATATTTTTCACGCAACCGATTGGCGTTTCGATGATGAAAATCTTTCAATGCTGCCTACTGATTTTGCGGCTCTTCACAAATTAGCTGAAGATGGGGTTGATATGTTTGTATGCGATTCGACCAATGTGATGCTCAATCAAAAATTACCAACAGAATCTGAAGTGAGAGAAAAATTGTTGGAATTGGTGCCTCAAATTGAGGGAGGGCTTATAGTATCTTGCTTTGCCACTAATTTAATGCGTTTAGAGAGTTTGATTATAGCAGCGCAGAAAGCTAATCGCGTACCGATAATATTTGGGCGTTCATTAGCTTCAGTAGTGAGAATTGCAAAAGAATGCGGTTATTTGCAGAATCTGCCTTTGACATATAGTATTGAAGACGCAAAAGATGTTCCCGCTGATCAAGCAATGTATATATGCACCGGTTCGCAAGCCAATTATCGCAGTGCTTTAAGTTTAATAGCAAACGGTGAAAGTAAATATGTAAAACTTGATGCCAGTGATACGGTGATTTTTTCTTCCAAGATGATTCCGGGAAATGAACCGAAAATAGAACGCATGCAAGAAAAGATGATAGCTCAGGGCGCAACCGTTATTACCGATGAAGATGAAACTGTTCACGCTTCGGGGCACGCCGATAAAAATGATTTACGCAAAATGTATAATTTATTGAAACCGGCGATTGTCTTACCAGTTCACGGAGATAAAAAATTTATTCGCGAGCATAAGCGTTTTGCACTCAGCTGTGGGGTAAAAGATGTTTTTTCGGTACAAAACGGAGATATGTGTCTTTTACGCAATAAGCGTATAGAACGCATTGAACAAGTTTATTCCGATATTTTAGCATGGGATAGAAATCATGCGGTATCACTCGGTGATGACGTAATTAAAAATCGTAGGCGAATAGCATACAACTGCTCAATGTTTATCAACGCCGTGATTAAAAATAAACAAATTGCCGATTTGCAATTAACGTCAATAGATATATTACCAGCAAAAGAATGGGAAGAGCTTGCCGCAGAGGTGTTGGATAAAGTTCGACCTTTAATAGAACAGAAGTTAAAAGAAAGCGATAATAAAAATCAGATAGAAGACTTTATAAGAGGTCAAATACGCAGAAGAGTGTATTCGGCAACAGATATCAAGCCGGTGACTGTATTGCATATTTTTTACGAAAATTAAGTAAAACGACTTAAATATAATGTGAGTATAATACACACGTTTTCTTTATTTATTAATTAAATACTAAAGCTATGCAAATTGTTATGAATGTTCTGCCGTGGGTAGCATATATCCTGTTGGCAGTGTTTGTGTTTGCGCTTGTGCGCTGGTTCATTTCCCTTCGTCGGGTGGTCAAGCCTTCCGAGGTTCACGTTGTCAGGCGCTCCAAGAAGACGCAGGTCTACGGCGATATCCAGAAGCTTAAGTCGCTGGAGAAAGAACTGCACAAGGATGGAACAGAAACTCCGATTGAGAATGATGATGTTGCCGGAAACGCTTATTATCGGATTCCGTCGTGGATGCCGATTTGGGGTGTTGAGGTGCAAATTCTTCCTTTGCACAACTTCTCTGTTGATTTGAATGATTACGAGGCATACGATAAGGATAAGCTTCCTTTCGTTGTTGATGTAACTGCGTTCTTCCGCATTGCAGATTATCGCCAGGCAGCTTCTCGTATTGAAGATAATCAGACACTGACCACTC
>JAFUXW010000120.1 GCA_017477035.1 Alphaproteobacteria bacterium
AGACGACCTCTCGCCTGCAAGGAATATATTAAACAAATTATACCTAATTGCAATACAAAAAACGATATGACAAACTGACCCCTCTATTTTTCGCTGATGAGCGAAAAATTCAAGAGAGCTATGGATTATTTAATTAATCAGAAGATAATCTGATTTTTCCTGTCGGCAAAAAGGTATGACCTGACTTGCTCAAACTTTGATATATTTCATCTGCTGTCATTGCATTCAGATTTTGTGGCGTCAAATTCAAATTCTGCCATAATTCCGTTGGGATCTCCGGTTTTTTTATAACTTGCAGACTAAAATTATCTTTAAGCATTTCTTCCTTATTTTCAGCACTGAGCAAACAAATTTCTCCAGTTCCCAAAAACGGAAGTCCGAGTTTTTCGACCACCGGTAAATGAGTAACAAAATGATAATATTTCACGTTATCCTCGGCGCTCTCCAAGAGATTATTAATAAATTTACGAATTGCAAAAGCGGGGGCGCTTTCTTCCAAAGCCTCAATTTCTAAAATATGCGAACATTCCATACCCAATGCTTCAAAGTGTGCAGTAACCGCTGCTCTTGCCAGTGGAGAATGATACACCGTTTCACACTTTGGCAAGCACTTTTTTAATTGCATTCCGCTCAAATAGGCGCAAATCATATCTTCACGCTGTATGGCAGTATCCGTTCCATAGCGCTGATGTCTGCCTATACTTAAGTAAAACTTATTTTCCGCCATTTTCTTTAGGTTTTTTGATTAAAGAAAGTAAAATACCGCCTGTCAGCAATCCTAAAGTTACACTTAAAGACTGCCATTCCTGAACTGTTATGCCGATTCGCGGTAAAAATATTTTCAAACCTATAAAAATCAAAATAATAGAAATTGCCGGTTTTAAATAAGCAAATTTATTAATCACGGCTGCCAATAAAAAGTATAATGCCCGCAATCCCAAAATAGCAAAAATATTACTGGTATAAACGACATAAACATCAGTTGTTACCAAAAAAATCGCCGGTATACTATCAAGAGCAAAAACAACATCCATTGTTTCTATAATCAACAACGCAAAAAATAAAGGAGTTATATAGTGTTTTCCGTTTTCCTTCACAAAAAAATGCTCTCCTCTGATTTTATGGGTAACATGAAAATATTTAGCCAATATCTTATATATTTTAGTATCTTTAATATTGCCCTGCTCTTCTTCTTTGGTAAGCAACATTTTAATACCGGTATAAATCAAGAATGCCGAAAACAGATAAAGTATCCAATGGAATTTTATCACTAAAGCATCACCGATACCGATTAAAATACCACGCATAACCAGAGCCCCCAAAATTCCCCAAAACAGCACGCGGTGCTGGTAAATTCTAGGCACTCCCAAAGCGGTAAATATCATTGACATCACAAAGATATTATCCATCGACAGACTTTTTTCCAAAAGGTATCCGGTGAAATAATCCATACCTTTTTCAGCGCCGTCTTCAACCCAAACAAAAACTCCGAATGCTAATGCAGCTGCAATATACGCTATACAAATCCATAACGTGTGCCAAAAATGAGGTTCTTCGTTTTTACGATTAAACCAGAACAAATCAGCAGCCAACAAGATTATTACGGCAACTCCGAAACAAACCCACAGCCAAAATTGTGAAAGATGCTCGTGCATTCCGAATATTGAGTTAAGTATTTCCATTATTTAATTTCCAAATTCCAAGTTGTTTTTACTATATCATCAACATTTGTATATTTAGGTTTCCAGCCCAAAATTTCCTTAGCGTACCCATTGGTAGCGACCACCTTTGAAGGATCGCCGGCACGTCTAGGTGCCATTTCATAATTAATTTTACGTCCGGTAACTCTTTCAGCAGATTGTATCATTTCTAAAACTGAAGTTCCGGTATTTGTACCAAGATTTATCGCATACGATTTATGTTCATCCAAAAGTTTTTTTATGGCAGCAACATGAGCGCTCGCCAAATCTTCAACATGAATATAATCACGAATACATGTTCCGTCCGGAGTATCATAATCATTACCGAAAACATAAAGTTTTTCGCGAACACCTGTCGCTACTTCCATAATTATCGGCAGTAAATTCTGTGGATTTTTTTCACGTCCGGTAATCGAACCATCTGCAGCATATCCTACTGCATTAAAATAGCGTAAGGCGATATAATTAAAATCTTTCAAGCGAGTATACCAATCCATAACACGTTCGATTTCGTATTTTGTAAAACCATAAAAACTCATCGGATTAATCGGATGCTTTTCATCTATCGGTAAATATTGCGGCATACCGTAAACTGCAGAGGTAGAAGAGAATACTATATTTTTCACCTCTGTATTAACCATCGCATTAAAAATATTAATTGAACCATTTATATTATTACGAGCATATAATTGAGGATTTTCCATCGATTCGCCCACCGCTTTTTTGCCTGCCAAATGAACTACTGCATCAAAACCTTGCCTCATAGTTTTTTCCAAAAGTTCATAATCAGCTATATCACCCTCAACAAATTCGGCATCCTTAAACAGATTACATTTATGTCCGGTTGATAAATTATCATAAACCGTAACCTTAAATCCGTCTTCCAACAGAGCTTTTGCCACATGGCTTCCGATATATCCGGCACCGCCGATAACCAAAACTTTTTTCATATCAAAATCCTCTCAAATTTCACATCTTATTGTAAAATATACGCATTTTTATTATTTGTATTTTTTTATACCCGTTATCCACAAGATAAAAAATATTTAGCTATAAATTTATTCCCAAATAAATATAACAAAATAAATTAAAATTTTCTCTACAAAAGGCTCTTAATATGGAAAAAATAGACGTTAATAAATTGCCTAAAAACATTGAGGCAGAACAAGCATTAATCGGTGCACTGCTTGCCAATAATACAGCTTATGAAAAAATAGCCGATATATTAAAGCCGGCATATTTTGCCGATTCTACACACCAAAAAATTTTTGAAGTAATGTCAAAGCTGTTGGCACGCGAACATACCGCCGATATTATCACTCTGAAAAACTATTTCGAACAAGAAGGAACTCTTGAACAAGTCGGAGGTTTTCCGTATTTGGTAAAATTGGCCGAAAGTGCTTCTCCGATGACCAATGTAGAATATTATGCCCAATTTATTTACGATAAATATCTACGTCGTGAACTTATTAACACGGGATTTGAAATTGTTAACAGTGCAATGCAGGAAAACGTTGATATTTCAGCAACCGATCAAATCAGTGATGCAGAGCGTGCCTTATACACTCTGGCAGATAAAGGGGATAATCAAGGTGGATTTATAGATTTTGCCAAAGCCCTTTCTTCATCGCTTGCAAATATTGAGAGAGCATATCAAAAAGAAGGTAAAATATCAGGTGTTCCCACCGGATTAAATCAATTAGATTATAAAATCGGCGGATTAAATGACTCCGATTTAATAATTCTCGCCGGTCGCCCGGCAATGGGCAAAACTGCACTTGCCACAAACATTGCTTATAATGTAGCTGAGTTTTTCTCACGCGACAAAGAAACACCTCCCGATAAAAGAGGAGTAGCCTTTTTTTCTTTGGAAATGTCAGCTGAAGAACTTGGCGCCCGTATTCTTTCTACCGTTACTCAAACTTCAAGCCATAAAATGCGTGTCGGTGATTTACAGGCTGCGGAATTTACCCGTATTACTGCTGCGGCTCGCGAGCTTGAAAATATACCTTTGTATATTGATGATACTCCGGGTGTTAGTATCAATGCCATCAGAACCCGCGCCAGACGCTTAAAACGAAGTAAAGGATTGGGATTGGTTGTTATCGACTATATTCAATTGATAGGCGGAACCGGTGATAAAAAAAGCGAAGGAAATCGAGTGCAGGAAGTTTCAGAAATTTCCCGCGGTTTAAAAATTTTGGCAAAAGAATTAAAAATTCCGGTTATTGCTCTTTCACAATTGAACCGCAGTGTAGAAAGCCGTGAAGATAGAAAACCTCAAATGTCAGATTTACGTGAATCCGGTTCAATCGAACAAGATGCAGATATTGTAATGTTTGTATTCCGTGAAAACTATTATATAAAAAACTCTGAACCTAAACGCAAAGAAGATGAGCCGGAAGATAAATTCATAAAACGCCACACCGAGTGGGAAATCAAGGACCGTCAAACCGCAAATTTAGCTGAAGTAATTGTCGGTAAACAGCGTCATGGTCCGACCGGTCCGGTCAAACTTTATTGGAACGGAGAATTTACGCAATTCGGCAATTTGGCCGAAGAAGAAAAACTTCCGGAGCAACATGGTTAAGCACAAATGGGATAATTTAAGCGAACAACAATGGGAAGCCTTATGCGACCGTTGCGGTAAGTGTTGTTTGGTAAGTTTACAAGACATTGATACTGGTGAAATATATCACACTAATATCTTATGCCGATATTATGATATTGAAAACAAACTTTGCACCGTGTATGATAAACGATGTCAATTGGTACCGAATTGCCTTAAACTCAATAAAAATAATGTTGATAAACTGCCTTTTATGCCTAAAACCTGTGCTTATCGTTCGTTATTCGATAAAGAATACCAATCTCAACCTCTCAAAAGTTTACAAGGACGAGTTGTCAGTGAATTGGATGTTGATGAAAAAGATTTGGAAAATTACATTTTTGATTGGGATGATATATAATGATTGATGATTTGCAAGAAGAATATGACCCTCAAGAAAGAGTTAATGAATTTTATAAATTGGAGTCTGAATTTTGGAAGCACAAGAGGCTTGAACAAATGAGCAAAGCCGAATGGGAGGCTCTTTGTGACGGTTGCGGTAAGTGTTGCCTCAATAAAATAGAAATAAAAGGTAAAGTGTATTTTACCAATGCATATTGCCGATTTTTGGATTGCAAAAGTTGTTTATGCAAAATATATGACCATCGTTTTGAAATAGTAAAAGATTGTCGGGACATAAATCTTGAAGCTGTGCGCGAAAAACCTCGTTGGTTACCGAAAACTTGTGCTTATTGGCTCTTGGATAACGGATATGATTTGCCTTCATGGCACCCGCTTATAACCAAGCAAGCAGCAAGCGTCAAAGAAGCACAAATGTCGTTAAGCGGACGCAATTTAATTAATGAAACAAAGGTTAAAGACTATGAGAATTACATTGTTGACTGGCAAGACCTTTGATATATCTGCTGAAGTTGGTATGGACATAAAAGTTATTCGCTCCGATAAATCAGGGAAATTGATTTTGCGTATTGATACCAAAGAGCGTATACCTGTTCTATCTGTTCCGCGTTTTTGCTCACAACGACGCGCCGTAAAATTTGTTAACGAGAATATGGATTGGATTCTTAAATCATTAGCAGATTTACCTGAAATAAAAAAATTTTCCGATGGTGAAACCATATCATTGTTTGGGCAAAATGTCGTTATATCACATCGTCCGCAGACCAAAGGAGGGGTTTGGCTAGAAAATAATTTACTGTGTGTTTCCGGTGATGCCGAATTTTTGCATCGTCGTGTACGTGATTATATTCGCCGTCGTGCCGGTGATGAATTTTATACCCGTTCCAAAGTACTGGCGGAAAAAATCGGTTGCCAATTAAACGGTGTGGTTATTAAAGACACTAAATCTCGTTGGGGAAGTTGCTCTTCTTTGAATAATATAAATTACAGTTGGCGAATTGCTTTAGCACCTGACTTTGTAATAGACTATTTAATGGCGCACGAAGTCTCACACCTTAAACATCGTGATCATTCCGATGCCTTTTGGAAATGCGTGGCAACCTTGTGTCCTGAGTGGTCTCGAGGCAACAGTTGGCTAAGGCGCAACGGCAAATCTTTATATGCGTATTTGTAATAAGATGTAACATTTTGTTTAGGTTATGATAAATCCAAAGTTCACTTTATAATTGACTATTATAATATTTCGGTTATAGTAATGACAAATATTTGTTGTTTTCAAATATTTTGTTAGTACTAATGAATAAGGAGATTACTTATGAAAAGATTTTTATTAATGGCAAGTGTTGCCGCTTTCGCTTTCGCTTCTAACGCCAATGCTTTGGAAGTTAATCCGTATGTTTCTGCAAAATTGTCTTATGACTGGGCAAAAGATGAAGCTAAACATACTGGAAATTTGGCTGGTGGTAACTATTCTGATAAAGTTAAACTTCACAAAGATATTTGGGGCGGTCACTTTGCTGCCGGTGTAAAAGCCAGAGCAATCCGTACCGAAATTGAATGGAATACTTATCAAGATGCTAAGAGAAAAGCTGACGGTGAAAGATTCCGTTTGCAAAACAATTCTTTGATGCTCAACGCTTATTATGACATCAATACTTGCACCAAATGGACACCGTATGTTGGTGCCGGTATGGGTGTTGCTATGTTGAAGTTCACCGAAAAAGATATGGAAGACGGTGACAAAGCCAGCGACAGAACTTATAACTTTGCTTGGCAAGTAGGCGCCGGTGTTGCTTATGACTTGACCAAGAACGTTGCTTTAGATGCCGGTTACAGATACATTAACTCAGGTTCTGCTGTTGCTAACAAAGAACTTACTACTAACGGGAATGGAAAAACTAAATACAAATCTGCAGCTCACGAAATTTATTTCGGCGCACGTTATACTTTCTAATTTGTATTAGAAAAATAAATTTTTTCATAAAGAACTCCGAGGCTTTTCTGCGGAGTTCTTTTTTTCTGCCATTCATTATACACATTCTCAAAAAGTCATTCGGTGCAATGTTCCCATGCATCAAGTAATCTGCTCTTCCAGTGCGTTAGTGTCGCTTCCTTATTACTTAATCGGTAGACCCCTTGACATCGTTTACGCTCGGAGGGGTGACAATTTTATGCCTACGTCTCGGATAGATAATTTTTACCAACGACACAAACAAAAAAAACAGTCTGTTTGAGAAATAAATCAGGTAAACCCGAAATTTTTTCCCACACAGACTGTTTTTTTTAAGCTGTTTCTCTTCCGTAAAGGATGAGAACTGTCAGAGAGATAATTCCTCCAACAATATAGCTCAGATTAAAGAGCCAGTGCAACAGTACTGAACCACCCCAAACGAGAAGTCCAAATACTACCAAACACACGATGCCGCCTATAAAAGCAGTAACATCGCTACAACGCTCTTTAACCCACTCCCATTTCCATACCAATAGTATGCAGAGAGCAATAACGATAATTGTACCCATATATTTTATAAATTCAACAAAAAAAGATATATGGATAACTATAAAACATCATATCATCCATAATCCTTATATTAATCACTTTTATTGTAATGTTTTTTTGTCATTTTTGCAATAAAAATCGTAATACATTGAGAATATAAAAAAAAACAAAGTCATACCTAAATTTTTGTGCATACAAAAATTTTCAAGGTATTTTCCGATTGATAAAATTTATTCCTTATAAAAATAGTTCGGCAACCGCTCGAATTTTTCCTTCAAATTCTGATATGCTTCGGATATGGATTTAAACTTCTCTTCGGCTTTTTCATCTTCTTTATTAATGTCGGGATGGTATTTTTTTGCCATTTTCTTATATTGTTTCTTTAAGGTTTCCGGATTGATTTCTCTGATATCCATTTCCAAAACTTTTATATATGCTCGCTCTTCCACCGTAAAATAAATACCGTCACGAGAATACTGGGCACTGTTATCAAATTCGTTTTCATAATCATCGGCAAAAAATTGACTTTCTTCCCACAAATCATAACCAAACTGATAGCGCACTTTCGACTTGAATTTGCGATAAAACTTTGTTTTTTGTTTGGCTTGTTCTTCCGGTGTTTCACCTTCGTAATAGTTCCATTTTTTGTTATATTCCTGAACGTGTTCCAAGCAAAACCAATAATAATCCTTAAGGTTTTTATCCTTCGGAGCTTTATATTCACCCGCCTTTTCGCAACCTTCGTGTTCACACTTGTGCCAAACATTTTCATTTTGCGGAACATAATATTTTTTGGAACGTTTTTGCATATTTTCCCTTTGCTTGTATTAAACTTTTTTAATGTAACCCTGTTTATAAATAATGGCAAGAAGTTTGCAATCTTATTTTGAAAATATATTATACAGTTAAGGAGATTTATAATAT
>JAFUXW010000121.1 GCA_017477035.1 Alphaproteobacteria bacterium
TCTTATAATGGTAATTTTGTCGGTTTAAACTTAGCCATCCAAGCCTCAACCATCAAACGACTTACTGTTACAGAGGTAAACATTGAGGTTAAAATACCAATGGTTAAAGTTACAGCAAAACCGCGAACAGGACCGCTTCCGAAATAGAACAGCACAGCACCGGCAACTAAGGTAGTTAAATTTGAATCGACAATCGTACGATATGCTTCGGTAAATCCGACTGTGATAGCATCTCTGATTGTGCGGCCACGATTTACTTCTTCACGAATACGTTCAAAAATCAAAATATTTGCATCAACCGCCATACCGATAGTCAAAATGATACCTGCTATACCAGGTAATGTCAATGTTGTGCCGATAAAGCTCATAATGCCTAGCATAATGGCTAAGTTCAAAAACAGGGTTATGTCAACCATCAAACCGAACAAACCATAAGCCAAAATCATAAATAGAATGATGGCAACGAAACCAACTAAGGAAGCAATCACTCCATCGTGAATAGAATCGGCTCCCAATCCGGCACCGACTGTTCTTTCTTCCAAAACTTCTAATGGAGCAGGCAAAGCACCAGAACGTAGCAATAATGCCAAGTCATTTGCACTCTTAGTAGTAAAGTTACCGGTAATAATACCGCTGCCTCCCGTTATTGCACTCTGAATATTAGGAGCCGAAATAACTTCATTATCTAAAACTATTGCCAATCTCTCTCCCACGTGATTACTGGTAACTTCAGCAAACTGACGTCCGCCCATAGTGTTAAAGCGGAAACTTACTACCGGTTGTCCATTATCAAAAGAAACTCTGGCATCGGTTAAATTTTCACCGCCGACGACCGGCTTTCTGATAACTACATATTGGTCTCCTTCCGAGCCGCTCATAATGCGTGATGTTCTACTAATTTTACCGCGTTTTGCCTGTGTAACAGAAGTTGTTTCATCAACCAAATGGAATGACATTTTAGCTGTTTTACCAAGCAAAATTTTCACACTTTCCGGATTCTGGACGCCAGGAAGTTGAACTAACACACGATCAGAACCTTGTCCCTGAACAATCGGCTCTTTAGTGCCGAGTTCATCAATACGACGACGCACAATGCTGACTGATTGATCAATAATGTTAGCCTTTAGTTGAGCAATTGCTTGTTCATTATACTTTATGCTTACCAATCCTTCTCCGTCTTCATCTTCGGTTACAATCAAACCTTCATCAAGCTTACGAAATTCATCTTTTGCCTTATCTCTGGCCTTATAGTCAGCAATTTTAACAGTAACCTCATCTTTAGTAGAAGCGAGATTCTGATAGCGAACTCTCTGTTTGCGCAACGACTGACGAACAGAATCTTCCAGAGTGGACATTTTATCTTTCATCACATCATCCATTTTAACTTGCAAAAGCAAGCTGGAACCACCCTGCAAATCCAACCCCAGATTAATAGGTTGCCACCACTTCGGCAATTTGGTCTTATCTTGCACCACATTTGGAATTGCAAAGAAAACACCCGCCAAGCATATTGCTATAATTATCAAAATTCTTTGAAGTGATAATTTATACATTTTAGCCTTCCTTTACTTATTTTCGTGTTGTTTTATTTGATTTTTTAGATTTATTTTCAGACTTTTCAAGCATTCTTTCAGCTTTTTTATCTGCTGATTTTTTATTTTCAGGCAATATCACGCCGCCTACGGACATACGATCAACCTTAATAACTACGCCAGATGCAATCTCCAGAAGTATCGCATTATCTTCAACTTTGGATATTGTTCCATAAATACCTCCGTTTGTCAGCACATTATCGCCAACTTTTAAAGCTTGAACCATATCAGCGTGTTCTTTAATTTTTCTTTGTTGCGGTCTGATTAAAAAGAAATAAAAAATCAACAGTATCAGTCCGAGCTGAATAAACGTTGTGCTCATAGAACCAGCCTCTGCTATTGGCTGAGCTGCGGCATAAGCCTCATTTATAAACATATTATTCTCCTTTTGTTTAACACATAGTATTTAGGTATTCTTATACCAGTTTCGCAATATAAAAAACTAAAATTTCAAGTTATTAACGGATTTTTTCATAAAGTTAAGGCAAATACGAACGCGGATTGACGGCTTTTTTACCGGCTCTTACTTCAAAATGTAACTGCGGAACGGTTACACTTCCGCTACTACCGACAGTTGCGATCTTCTCACCTCTTACCACTTTCTGTCCTTTTTTCACCAATAGCTTGTCATTGTGCGCATACGCGGTAATCCAACCATCAGTATGCTTAATCAAAATCAGATTACCAAAACCTTTAAGCTCATTGCCGGCATAAGCCACAATTCCTCCGTCTGCTGATTTAACAGTTGTTCCAAGCGTGGCTTTAATATTAATACCGTCATTTTTACGTCCCTTCCCCAAATTACCGAAACCGGAAATTACCGTTCCGTTAACCGGCCACATAAATTTTGTTTTACGGCTGCTTGCCGGCGGAGTATACGTTTCCATTTGAGAATTAGTTTTAGTATTATACGCACTATTCGTATTTTGTGAATTTGGAGCTTTAGCCACCGCCGCTGAAGTCGATGACACTTTTTTTCCGGTTTCCAATGTTGATACAGAAGCAGGAAGTAACAATCTTTGTCCGACAGCAAGTGAATACGGGGTTTTCAAATTATTCACTCTGCTTAAACTGGTAACATCAACATTATACATTCTGGCTATGCCATATAAACTTTCACCGCTCCGCACTGTATGATATTGTTTAGCCGGTAAATTCAGCTTTTGCCCCACATACAGTGTATACGGTGCCGACAGACGATTAGCGGTAATCATATCTTTTATAGGCACATTATATTTGCGGGAAATGCTATATAATGTATCCCCTTTGCGCACAGTAACAGAATTTCTCCAGTTACCCCACCAATTCATAGTGGCACAACCGTTTAAAGCAAAAGCCATCAAAAATATGCACAAAATTTTTTTCACACCAATCTCCATCGTGCGCAATTATACGCAATATTTATTTATTTTTAATTAATCGTAAAACAAAAAACCTCCCATTTAGGGAGGCTTCTTGTTATACAGACATTTCTTTGGAGTAGCGAGCAATTTCTTTCTTGATGATACGTTTTTGCCACCATCCGGAAACACCGATGGCATCAAAGAACTTTTGTTTGTCTTCTTTGCTCATCTTATCCCACTTTTTGCCCCAATACCACAGATAATGACGCCAATGACCGGGGCGCGAAAAGTGCTTTTCCACAGTTGCAACCGGAACTGAGGCTTTCTCTTTCCCTGTATCGTAGGACATCCACGGATACAAGTCTCTATCAAGTGCATTTTTTACAGCCCAGGCCCACAAATCACGAGGATCAGGAACTCCATCTTGTTCTCTGTCCAACATATATCCATTCAGCAGATTTCCGTGGCAATCTATGTTATCCAGCACCCCCAGAAGAATTGCCGTAGCGTGTTCTTTGGTTGCGTCAAAATACAGCATAAACTTCATCTGGTCACGCAAGAAAGACCAACAAGCCGGGCTCATCAATCCATACTGATCACAAAGAGTAGAATACTTACTGTATTCACGTGGCAAGAACTCATCAAACTTAACCGTACGATGCTTGTGAAGAACCGCTCCGCAAGAAATGCGTTGCAAGGCAATCTCATAAAGCACGGCACCGGTATAGGCATCCTGCTCAAAGCAATAATTTCCGAAGCGAGCCATAAATTCCATAAACGAATCCGGCACACGCCAACCTCGTATATCCTGCCCGGTCTTTTTTACCCATAGGGGCAGAATAACGTTGTCAACCAACTCGCGTTGTGTCATTTTTTCCAATTCAGTCAAATCTTTGTGACTGCAATGGGCAATTGTTTCAAGATATGTCATATTTTTTTTTGATTTTATGGCTGTAAAAACAGCCTATTCATAATAAAGATTAATTACTCTCTTTGTGAAACATTATTACCACATTTTAGACAAAAGTCAATTATTTTCTTCTATAATTTTGATGAATTTGGCATAACGATTTTTGTAGTTATCCCAAAACATCAGGATAACTTCTTTCATAATTTTATTCTCGTACTGCTTTAGAAAGTCTTCACTCGGCACCGCTGTTAAAACTCCGTCCGCAAATTGAACATTCAACCCTATTAACGCCGTTTGCAAAGGTTCTTCCATCATTTTTTTATAATTTTCTTCACTGACGGCGAATTTTGCTCCCGATAAATTATTTTCGTGTTTAACATAATCGGCAGCCGTCATAAGGCGTATATATTCCTGCAACAAAATTGAAGAAAAAACTTCGAGTTCTTCGGTAGGTGCTTCCATTTTATATTCCTATATTTATATGTTTGGGTTGACATTAGCGCACAACTTTTTTATTGTCAATGTAAACGAAATTATGGAAAGGATAAAAAATGGAAAACAACAAAATTATACCGGCAATTTTAATTGCCTGCGGTTTGACTTTAGGAGGATTTTTTCCCGGATATTACTATTACAAAACCAAAGCAGATGCCCGTTCGGTAACGGTCAAAGGGTTATCTGAAAAAGATGTGGTTGCCGATATGGGAATATGGAATGTGCAATTCACAGTAAGCGGGAATGATTTAGCTTCAGCCAAAACTCAAATAGGTAAACAAGCTGATGAAATCGTAAAGTTCTTGCTTGCACAGGGATTTAAAGATGAGGAAATACACATCGGACGTATTGAAACCAATGATTTAATGGCTAATCCGTATCGTGACAATACTGCGGCAGAAACTTCGCGTTTTATCTTAACGCAAACAATTATTGTCCGCTCGGACAAAGTGCATAATATTGCTAATGCAATGTCACTTTCCAATGAGTTAATCAGTAAAGGAATTGTGTTCAGCAATCAGTCTGCCTCCTACTTTTTCACCAAACTGAATGACATAAAGCCTGAAATGCTTAAATCAGCGACTAAAAATGCCAAAGAAGCGGCTTTGGAATTTGCCCGCAACAGCGGAAGTACGGTAGGACGCATCAAAACTGCCAATCAAGGAGTGTTTTCTATCTTGGCAGCTGATGATCCAAATACTTATGAAGCTTCGCAAATCAACAAAAAGGTCCGCGTGGTTTCTACGGTTGAATATTTGTTGGAAGATTAGGCAACGTTTGAAATTTAAACTGAAAACGGCTCCGTTAAGGGGCCGTTTTCGTTTACAGAATTTGATTTAACTTTACCTTATATGCGGGGTGTACTGCCAAGGGCAAGCTCACATATTCCGAATGAATCGAGAATTTGGAGCCGCGCAAGCTGAATGTATACGCCGTTTGATAAACATTCTCTCCATCGGGTTTCAAATTATACGCCGGAGTGGTCGAAGTCCAAAAAGTTTTATCGGACAATCTTGCGGCATCAAAGGCCTTACAGATATCTGCCACATTATCCAAACTCTCCAATTCTTCTTTAGAAAGCAAAAATGCATTTCCTTTTGAAACAAAGTCATTTTCATACTCCAAGCAATAATCAGCAGCCTCAGAAATAACATTCATATCTTTTGCCATCTGGCTAAGAAAATGAGTTGCATTCAATCCGCTGAAACCTGAAGTATCCGCAGGTTTTCCCCCTCTGGCAAAAGCCAAAGTTTCACCTCTTACACTGAACACCAACGCTTCATTAGAATCGGTAAAAACTTTTAGAATTATTGCCACACATTCATCGGGGGAAAATTGATCACAGATTGTTTTATTGACAGTTAAGAACATACCAGCCTTAACCTCTTTGATTTTCTTTACTTCAGAATTTTTACCAAACTCCTTCTGCTTTGCAAGTTCAGCAATTCTGTTCCAATCTATTTTACCCTCTTCAATCCATCTCAGCACGACATCTTCCGGTGTCATACCGATACTTTTCAACATAGCATAAACACTGTCTAACATATATTTAAAAATTAAAAATTATCTTCATAATTCAAATATCTCAAGTATTGTTATAAAAAAATTTATTTTAGTCAACATATTTTATCCAAAATTTTACTATTTTGTTTTAACGTCGAGCCACTATATTAAAGGTGGAGGAATATTATGACAAACGAAAAAAAAGATACAAAACCAAAGAAAAAATGGGTACGTAAAACTTTGAAATGGCTAATTTTCGGAATTATCGGATTGATAGTTTTGATTGCCGGCGGAGTTTACTATGTATACAACTACTATGACTGGCAGTCGATTGTGCGCAATCTGGTGCACCAACAAGGTTCTGCTGCGGTAGGAACAGATGTAAATATCGGTAATATTAACCTTTCGCTTAAAGACGGAAAAGGAAGTATTGATAATATAACGGTTGCAAACCCTAAAGGCTATAGTCAGGATTATATTATTAAACTGGGAAAAGTTTCGGTCAGTGTTGATAAAGAATCGATAGTTAAACTGGCTAAAGAAACCGCGCAAAAAAGCGGTTCTAAAATTAAAACCGTGGTTATTAATGAAATACATGTAAACAAACCGGAAGTTACTTATGAATTAATGAATCTGAACAGAAGCAATTCCGATGATATTATGACCAACATCAAAAGGAACACAGCTTCGTCAAGCAAACAACCTAAAAAAGAAGCCAAAGAATCCGATGTTGAATATAAAGTTGCTATTAAAAAGGTTATTGTTGCCGATGGTAATGCCACGGTTGCGGCTAATCTTTTAGGAGCGTCTAAATCTTTAAGTTTAAAATTGCCGACAATAACAATCAGCAACTTAGGAACAGAAAAACAAGGTATAACTATTGAGGATGGATTAGCTCGCATTTTCCAAGAAATTCTAAAAACGACAACATCGGTTGTTTCAAAAGCCGACTTAAGTGAAATTTTAGGAGGTGTAAAAGATTTAACTGGAGCAGCCATCGGAACTGCCGGCAAAGCAACCGGAGCAGTTGTCGATGCCGCCGGGAACGCCGCCGGAACTGCTACCGAAGGTGTAACGAAAGGTGTAAAAGGCTTAACAAACAGTGTAGGTAATTTGTTTTAACAAATTATCTGCTTATCCTCAAAGAGTGCTTCGGCACTCTTTTTTTTGGCTTTATTGATTTTTTAAATTATTTATGCTACCTGTTTATACAGGGTTATTTTCGGAGGAAATTTTTATGAAAAAAGTTATTGCCTGCTCATTGATTATATTATCGTTCTTATTTATCAATATCGCCAAAGCCGATAATGTTATTTTATCCGATGCCAAAGATTTGATATTCAAAATCATTGATGGAGAAGAAACGGTCTATGATAAAAACGGAGAACTATATTCCGGCGCAGTTATTTTACCGGATGACGAGAATCGAAAAATAACTTATTTCTACCAAAATGGTAAAAAACATGGAGTTGCATTCTCTCGATTTTCTTCCGAAAAAATGGAAATTGAAACCTCTTATGCCAACGGCAAAAAAAATGGTGAAGAAATTTTATTCTATCCTAACGGGAATCCTCAATACAGAAAAAATTACAAAAATGATGTTTTAGACGGCGATGAAATATTGTTCTATCAAAATGGAAAACCGCAAAAGCAGAGCCATTACCTTGATGGTAAGCTGAACGGCGAGGTTCATTATTTTAATAAAAAAGGAGAGCATATTAAAATTGAAACATATAAAGATGATGTTAAAAATGGAATTGAGCGTATAATCGAAAATAACATTTTACGCGAAGAAAACAATTATGAAAACGGAGTTTTGAACGGAACCACCAAAAAATATGATACTCAATACCTGACCGATGAAATTCAATATGTAAACGGTAAAAAAGAAGGAGTGCATAAAACTTATGCCAGTAACGGCGGATGGCGGGAAATTCCATATAAAAACGATAAAAAAGAAGGGACTGGAAAAATTTACAATCCGGCAAAAATTGTTGTTGAAAGTATTGTATATGCCAATGATAAACGCAACGGATTACATCAAAAATTCGGCACAAGCGGAAAACTGCTTTTTTCCGAAAATTATAAAGATGATATGAAAGACGGAATTTCTCGTTATTTTGATGATAAAGGGACACTGACTGAAGTCAGTTATTATATGAATGATGTCGAGTTATCTAAAGTAGAAATCAGCAAACGTGCCGATTTGAAGAATATTTACGAGGCTTTTTTAGATAATCAGTTGGATAAATACAGTAATAAACGTAATCTTTGGTATAAAATTTTGTGGCTCGGATTAAATACTAATCGACCGGAAATATTGGAAACTCTTGAAAAAGAAATGAAAATGTATGCGGTTGATATAGACGACATAAGAATATATAAAAGATATAGCGGCGGACAATTTGATGGAGAAAGTAAACAGTTGTTTTTTGGATTATCTCCGCTTGGTTATGCTGTTAATATTGAAGCTCCGACTGAAGTTTTGCAAAAATTCATCAGTCAAAAAGATATCCTTAATTCGCGCGGTTTTACTCCGCTTCGCGATGCCGTTCGCTTAAATAAAACTGACATGGTTAAATTTCTATTGTTAAACGGAGCTGATTTAGCAGAAAAAGACAATGAAGGAAACGATATTCTGCTTTATGCCATCATCTCGGAATCTCCTTTTGATATGATAGAAAACATTGTAAAATCAGGAGGCAATGTAAATACACGGAATAATTTGGAACAAACTCCAATAACCGTTGCTTTGACACAAAAAAATACGGATTTGGTAAAATTTTTAATATCTGCCGGTGCTGAAACTCAAAAAATGACAGATGGAGAAAATATTTTATTTTATTCTTACAATAAAAAAGTTCCTCAAGAAATCCTCAAAAATCTTTTGGAAAATGGGGCAGATATAAATTCCACAGATGCTGAAGGTAACAACTTGTTGCTAAAATCATTGATAAATAATGATGAACAAACAGCTCTTTTCGCTTTGAAAAATAATGCTGACATAAATCAGAAAAATAACGAAGGAGAAACTGCCGTCAGCTATATCTTGTTTAATAAGGTATCTCCGCAGATTAGTGAAGAAATATTCAACAGAGATTATAATTTTAATGACAAATTGGAAAAACCAAATAAAATGCTCTGGAAAATTTTAATGGAACAAAATAAATTGGATTTACTGAAAAAAACTTGGGATAAAATGCCAGACGTCAGTAAAGTGGCAGATGCCTCCGGAGATATACCTCTTGAAGTTGCGCTTAAAGTTGCAGATAACCCGCAATTACACGAACTTGCATTATCATACATAGAAATAGCTGATGATAAAATGGTCTGGAACGCTCTTGAAAGTAAAAATTTTGAATTATTTAAGGATATGATTTCAAAGCACGCAAACATTAATACAAAAAATAGCAAAGGAGACACTTTACTGATATATATGATTAAAAACAATTATGGTTCTGAATTTCGTGATTTGATATTGTCTGATAAGCTCAATATTAATGCAGAAAACAACGAAATGAAAACAGCACTTGATATTGCTATTGAAATTAACGATTTAAAAACTGCAGAATACTTGCTTAAAGCAGGAGCTAATCCGAACCGCGTTATAAAAGGAGAAACATATATCAGTAAAGCAACCCCTTCCCAAAACGAATTGGTAAAGCTACTACTCAAATACACAAAGCAGCTAGAAACTACCTTACCGAATAACGAATCGATATCTATGCGAGCTGTTAAAAATCTAAATCTACCATTGTTTGAATATTTAGAAACAAATAATTTACTTGATTTAAATGCCAAAGATGATAATGGTAATTCGTTATTAATGGCCTGCGCCGATTATTTTGCTCAAGCAAGTGATAACGATGATAGCAAGCTGTTAAGCGATAATTTTATGGCTATTGCAAAAATCTTATTAAGCAAAGGAGCTGATATAAATTTACGCAATGGTAACGGTGAAACATTACTTATAAAACTCGCTAAAAATTGCGGTTCAGGATATGAAGAATTGGCAAAGTTTTTAATTGACAGTGGCGCGGATAACACTTTAAAAGATCAGTATAATAAAACGGCGGAAGATTATCGAAAACCAGAATGATGATGGTTTTAAAACATAGACATAATGCAAATTTTATAAAAAAAATAAAAATAATACTTGCATTTAAAATTTATTTGTTTTATTAACGTATCTGTCAATGCGCCCGTAGCTTAATTGGATAGAGCATCTGACTACGGATCAGAAGGTTGTGAGTTCGAGTCCCGCCGGGCGCGCCATTTAACTCCCTGTTTTTACAGGGATTTTTTGTTTCCAAAATTTTTCGGCAAGCGTCAAAATTCCTCCGGTCACACGCTGGTCACACGTTTTTTCCCGGTCA
>JAFUXW010000016.1 GCA_017477035.1 Alphaproteobacteria bacterium
GGAATAAATTTAACATCTTTAGCAGGAATATTTAATTCTACCTCATTTTGCCCCTCAGCACTCACCAATTCTATTTTTTGCGGAAATGTAGATGTTGCAATCTTCTTTACTTCTTGCCACAATGTATCTTCAGTAGCTGGAAGTTCGGCCATATTAAAAACAAGTTTTTCTGACTTGCAAACCTTATTACATTCCACAAAATCAAAAGAAATTATCGCTTGCTGCAAATCATTTAACTTCATTTCAAAATACGCTGTATTTTCATATACATACTCATTCATAACTTCATAAACACTGCGAATTTCCGGCACGGATTGATTTATTATATTAACATCTGAATTTTGCGCTTTAACTACGGTAGGTAAACCAATTTCTCCTGGATTACTCCAATATATATGCCAATTCGGCTTAAGTGTAAATTTTGCCAATACTTCATCTTTACCATCATGAAATAATTCTATTGTAGTATTGGCTGTGCTTTGCAAATTGCTTTCAGCCAAGCAAGATGAGGCCGTAAATATACAGCAACATAAAACAAGTACTGCCAAATAAATTTTTTTCATCTTACTCTCTTCTTTTCTGCATAGTATTATACCGATAAAGTATGAAAAAAATATTAGCTTTCAATATAATCAACTATATTAAAGTGCAAAATATGAGATTTTGGAATATTATAAGAAAATCAGTCTAGTTCTTCTTCAGATTCGTTATCATCATCAATAATGATAAACTCATCATCACCAATAACATTTAGAACTGCCCGAGCTCTTTCATCAAGTAAATCTAAATCCAAGCTGTTTGAAGACAACAATTTAACTTTTTGTTCCAGCTCATTCTTTTTACGATCATAATTATTATTAAGCTTTTGTGCTTCTGCAACTTTTTCCTGCAAATATAAATACTTAAATAAGCCTCTATCACCACGTACGGCAAAATATGAAAAATAAGCACATAACAGCATTAAACAAATAATCACAGCAGAACTTTTGCTTTTATTAATCAGATATGACCAAATTTCCATTATCGTCTCTTTTTTATTTTATCATTTTCACTTCATACATAGCAACATATTTTTATTAAAAAAAAGTTATGATTAAAAGCAAAATTAATAAAAATTTTCACCATTAGAAATAAACTTAGAAGCTCTGGCATCAACAAGTTTTCCATCTTTTAATTGCACTTCTCTGTCCATTCTATGAGCCAAATCTATATTATGCGTTGCTATCAGCGCCGATAAGCCGGTTTCTCGGACCACTTCCATCAATATTGAAAACACATTCTCCGAAGTGTTAGGGTCTAGATTACCAGTTGGTTCATCTGCCAAAAGCAATTTTGGAGTATTAGCCAACGCACGGGCTATTGCAACTCGTTGCTGTTCTCCTCCTGAAAGTTCAGCCGGACGATGATTTTCGCGCTCATCAAGCCCCAAACGATGCAACAACCATTTTGCTTTATCTGCAGCTTCCTTATATTTAACGCCACTTATAAGTTGAGGTAAAATAACATTTTCAAGAGCATCAAAATCAGGAAGTAAATTATGATATTGATAAACAAATCCCAAATAATCACGCCTCAACTCTGTCCTTAATTTATCTCCAGCTCCCGAACAGATAGTTCCGTTCAAATAAATTTCACCATTACTTGGATCATCAAGCAAACCGGCAATTTGCAGCAAGGTTGATTTTCCTGAACCAGACGGACCGAGCAATGCGACAATTTCTTTTGATTTAATTTCGAGATTAACATTTTTCAAAACATGTAATTGCTCATTTCCTTGTATAAAGGTTTTACTTATATTTTTTAATGTTAATGTTGAGTTTTTTTTATTCATAACGTAACGCCTCCGCCGGATTGTATTTTGATGCGCGATACGCCGGATATATGGTAGCTAAAAATGACAATACCAGAGTTATTATCACAACCAACAGCACTTCCATATTATCAACTTTTGCCGGTAATTGCGACAGAAAATATATTTCGGAAGAAAACAATTCACGCCCTGACAATCGTTGCAAAAGTTGCCTAATACCTTCGATATTGTAGCAAAACAGCAATCCCAATGCCACACCTATTGCTGTTCCCACAATCCCGATAAACGCCCCATCCATAACAAATATACGCATAATCATTCCGCGAGTAGCACCCATTGTACGCAAAACAGCAATATCTCTGCTTTTATCTTTTACCAACATTATTAAACCTGTTATAATATTGAATGCCGCCACCAAAATAATCAGCGTCAAAATCAAAAACATAACATTGCGCTCGACATCAATGGCATTAAAAAATGCTGAATTAGTCTGTCTCCAGTCATAAACATACGCATCCAAACTGACGCTTTTTTGCAGCAGGGCTCTCATTTGCGGTAATTTGTTTTCATCCTTCAATGTAACATCTATAACTGAAACGGCATCTTTCAAACCAAAGTATTTTTGTGCGGTTTCCAGAGGCATAAATATGTAGTTTGAATCGTATTCAAACATCCCCATGTTAAAAGTTCCGATAACTCTGTATGATTTAATTCTCGGAACCGAACCAAAAGCGGTAATTTTACCATTAGGCGAAATCAACGTCACTTCATCGTTGATATGCACTCCGAGTTTATGCGCCAACTTATATCCCAAAACAACAACATCGCCTTCAAACTCAGCAGAATCGACACGAGCAAACCCATCTCGCATAACTTTTTTTCTTAAAATATCTTCACTGTTAATACCGCGTACCATTGCGCCTTCCGCTCCGTGAGAAGAAGATACTAAAAGTTGCTTTTCTATCAAAGGAAGAGCCATTGCAATTCCATCTATACTCTGTAAATCTCCTACCGCTTTTTTATAATTGTTAAACGGGAAGCCGGCGGAAGAAACTATTGAAATATGCCCATTTATTCCTAAAATACGATTAAGCAATTCTGCCTTAAAACCATTCATAACCGACATAACTATAATTAATGTAGCCACACCCAAAGCAATGCCGGTAAAAGCAAAACCGGTAATAACCGAGATAAAACCCTCTTTGCGTTTAGCGCGCAAGTAGCGCCATGATGTTATGCGTTCAAATTTGGAAAACAAGTAATTTCTCCTTCATTTTTTGAAAATGTATAAAAATTACTCTTTTTTTGCAACCGTGAAAAAACGATATACACAAGCAACCATTTACATTCCTATTTTTTGATTAAGTTTAAGCAATTTAATGATTGAAAAAATGGTATAAAATTGATTAAAAACCGTATCCACTTTCTTTTTATTCGCGTTTGAACGAAAAAAAGAATTCGCCTCAAACATATTCTGCTTGGTCGGAATAGCCAACAACAGTGTATTGTGAATAAAACTGAACTGAATTGATTTTCCATCATATAAATCGCGCAATTTCAGTATTCTATCCATAAGTCCAGTCGTCAACAAATAGCGAGCCTCAATTTGATCATCAGAATAAACCTCAAAATATTTTTCAAAACGAATATCTTCCAACTTAACGTTTTGCAATCCTTTAATTTTATTAAACACGTTAAACATTTTTCGGTCTTTCAAAACCACAGTGCGTCCTTTGAAATTTTTATTCATTTCAAACAAAATACATATTCCTTCAAAAACATTTTTACGTATATCAAAATTATTAAAATCTTTTTTTATCAATTTAAGTTTTTCTTCGGAGATACTGACCCGCACTCCGCCATATGTTCCTATAAAACAATCATCTCCCATGCTGTGATTATATTCTCCGAACAAATTTGATTGGCGTAAAAGAGTATCATCAATCTTACCCTCATACTGATAATAAAAAGAACCGAAAAAATTTGCAAAGTCTGGCATTATCTGGGGTTTTACTTTTTGTTTATACGCATAAATCGGTCCGCACAGTAACATAATAACCAGGCAAGATAATCCCAAAACAACTCCGATAATGCCACTATCGTTGCTTAAATCCGATTGCCATAATTTTACTATAATTGCCGGATAGAAAAGCGTCCCCATTCCTAGCAAAATTACAAACATAACTAAATACAATCGTCTTTTACCTTCGCTTCTTGCCAATATCGGCAATAATGTTTCATTATAATAAGCATCAAAACGATTTTTCAATTCAAAATATTCTTCATCATGCTCTAATTCGCTCATTTTCCACTCATCAATGACTGCATAATTTGCACAAACAATGCCGTTTTTTCAAATTCATTATGCATTTGAAAAAAACGATTTTTATCTATCTTTCTGCTCCATATTTTATAGTTATCTATATATAAACTGCTTGCTTCCAGATATATTCTCATATAGTTATTTTCAGCTTGTAAATATACATGATTAGCTTTAAAAGCCTCTTTTAAATCCAATAAATTTTCAAAAAACTGGTTATGCAAAATGCTTTCTCCTATCTTATCGCCATTCGTAAAGATATTAAAATAGCTTGCAACCGGTATATCTGTTTTGCTGTTATATAGCTCATAATCCGGAAATTTGTTTTTACGATAAAATCCTCCTTTTTCAAAAATCAATAACGAACCATCAAACTTTTCCTTAAAAGTGACATACAACATCACCCCTTTGGAAATAATTTTATTTTGTTTTTTATAGTAAGTGTCTCTTATTTCTATTGTCTTATCCGCAAATTTTCCAACCACACTATGTGTGGCTCCGACACTGTTGTGTTCTGGAATAATTGGAGAATGCACTAATCTTACATCACTGTTTTTCATGTGTTGCCAATTACCGTAAAAGCGTAAAAACACATCAAAAATATCATTTTTCGGTAATTTATTATAGCGATAAATCGGCAGATATACAAAAATTAAAGCTATTGAATTAATTAAAATAAGTTGCGACCAGCTTATCGGGGTTTTATGCATTAACGAGTTAAACAGCACAATGAGTATATTTGCGCTCATAAGAAACAATATCGAAAACAAATATCCCCAAAATTTACTGCGGTAACGTGATTTCACCTTATTTTCTTCTTCGACCAAAGGAACTATATTATTAGTGTAATACTGTTCGAAAGGATCAAATTCTTCTTCCGGTTTTTCAACAAATTCCATCATAAAAAATCCTATTTAAAGTAGTCTTTGCTGTTGATAGTCTGGCGCTCTGTTTCCGTTGCTTCAAAGAATGGTAGGTTTTCATAGGTTATGTTGAGCATTCTGGCTACAACATTGCTTGGAAAAATTTCAATCTGATTTTTAAGCTCATTTACGTTGGAATTATAAAAGCGACGAGCAGCAGAAATATGTTCTTCGACTTCATTCATACTTTGCATAGCAGTCATCATGGTTTGATTTGACTTCAAATCAGGATAATTTTCCAAAGAAATCTTAAATTCCTGCAATTTTTGATTAAGTAAATTCTCCAGTTCCATTTTTTCTTTCGGAGACGTAGCAAAAGTGTTTTGCATTGCCCTACTTCTCAATTCGGCCAATTCTGTCATCAATGATTTTTCGTGTTCCATAAATTTTGATGCCATGTGTAACATATTGGGAATAAGGTCATAGCGTTTTTTTAGCTGAACATCAACATCTGACATAGATTCTTGAACTTTATTGCGAGTTTTAATTAAACGAGCATACAACATATAAAACACGGCCAAAATTGCGACCACTATAATCATAATTGTTTGAGAAGACATAGAAATTCCTTTCATAAAATAAAATCATATATAATTATACAGACAGAAAACTAAAAAAACATTAAGGTTATAATTCGTTTTCCCATTGAACCATAGGATAATTTGCAAAATCACTTATATTGTAGTGCCACCATTCGTGTTCAATTGAAGAAAATCCATGGCTCTCCATTAATTTTTTCAAAAAATCTCTATTTTCAATCTGTAAGTCGGTTGCTTCAGTATAATCATGTCTTGCTTTTTTCAGATGAACGAAAAATTCATCAAAATTTCCGTCAGCCACCTGTTTCCGGTACTTATCTTCATACGCATCTATCTGCGTCGGATAATCAAGATTATTGCCGTTAATATCTGTCAGACACACATCTACTGCCGTTCCGTGGCAATGATTTGAACGCATCGGAGTTGCGGCAAAAAATCCGGCTCTTGGAATAATTTCCAATAATTTTTGGTGCGCAATAGGCGGACGATATGCATCACAAATCCGCATTTTATATTGTTTTTCCTCCAAAACAGGTATCAAAGATAACAACTTTTGTGCGACATTTTTATGAACATAAGCCTTGTTGCCGTATCCTATTTCCATATAAACCGGCCTACCTGTCATATTATTTTCTCTAGCATACATCATATCAATAATAAAATGCGGATTTTCAAACAAAACCAAATCTGTATTTTCCATGTCAAATCTCCTTTTTTGCAATTATCCATAATTTACAAAAAATACCTTGCTTTGTCTACAAAAATATGATAGAATTTTATCAGTAACTGGAGATTGACTATGGCTACTGCTAAAAACGAAAGAAAAATAAATTCATTGTTGCGGCAAATGGAGCAACAAACGGGGTTTGATGCCTATAAGAAAAAGGCTGAAGCAGAAAAGCAAAAAGCCTCAGAATTCTCTGATCTAGTTAGAAATTTAGCTCAACTTGAACAGCAAGACCCGATGAGAGTTGCACCGGTTGTTAACGAAAACAATCGTGATGAGCGTGCAAAAGAAGATCAACGCCATAAAGAAAGACAAAATGTAATGCGTCGTGTTTATCAGCGCCAGCATGCTCGCAGCCAAAGAACATACAGTTAATATTATATCTTTTTCTTCCATTTTTATATTGACAAAAACCATCAATTTAGCGTACACTATTTTTTAGTGTTACGAATATTTATTAAATAATTTAAGTATATTTATGGAAAAAACTTTGATTTCGCTGATTGAAAATGACAATTCTGATGCCTTCTGCGAAAAGGTGTTCAAAAACAGTATTGTTGGCGGAAGTGGCGGTTTTTACGTAATACCGCTTTCTGAAAAAGAAGAA
>JAFUXW010000122.1 GCA_017477035.1 Alphaproteobacteria bacterium
ACCATAATAGTTTTCATATTTTGATGTTGGCCTATGATAAGATGATGCCCCATAATAACTTCCGTTGCCACTATAACAACTGCTTACTTGATTGGTGATTTGCAAGCAACTGCTTGGGATTTCATTTAAGAAACGGGAAGGGGGATTGTTTTTCCATTCTCCGTATATTTTTCTTGATGTAGCCATTGATATATATAATTTTCTTTTGGCTCTGGTAATTGCTACATAAGCTAAGCGACGTTCCTCTTCCAAGGAATTTTCGCCTCCTTCATCAAGACTTCTTTGGTGAGGAAATAAAGATTCTTCCCAGCCTGGTAAAAATACGGCATCAAATTCCAGACCTTTAGCCGAATGTAAAGTTATGAGCATAACCTTATTCGTATCCATAGAAGAATCGTTATCCATTACCAAACTGACGTGTTCCAAAAATTCTTCCATTGTCGGATAATTATCACTATCACTCATAACGTTAATAAGTTCTCGCAAGTTTTCAATTCTGCCTTCGGATTCTGCTGATGTATCACTTTTCAACATATCCATATAGCCGGAATCGTTAATTATTTGATTTGCCAAATCAGCAGGTCGAACATGATTTAGGAGTTCTCGCCATATTTTAAAATTAGCGATTAATTCTGCTAAATGATTTTTGGCTTTAGAACTGATACCTGAGGCTTCCTCTAACAAATATTCCACGGCAGCAAACATAGAAACCTGTTTACTATGAGTAATCTGTCGTAATTTCTCAATAGTTTTGGCACCTATACCACGGGAAGGCTTGTTTATAATTCTTTCAAAAGCCAAATCATCAGATGGTTGCAATAACACTCGTAAATAGGCCAAAATATCGCGTATTTCTGCTCTTTCATAAAATTTCGGTCCGCCGATAACCTGATATGGAATAGCTTCATTGATAAATTTTTCTTCAAATTCTCTGGTTTGTGCTGCTGTTCGTACTAAAACAGCAATATCGGAATAATTATATCCATTATGGTGTAATTTTTCAATTTCAGATGAAATTTGCTTAGCTTCTTCTTCTCCGCTGAAATAATTATTAACTTTTATTTTGTCATCGGCATATCTTGCTGAAGGGCTGTTTTCCGCAACTTTTAAGGTTTTACCCAAACGTTCAGTGTTGTGAGCAATCAAAGCCGAAGCGGCGTTTAATATATTTGCAGTTGAACGATAATTGCGTTCCAAGCGGATAATTTTTGCATCTTCAAAATCTTTTTGAAAGCGTAAAATATTTTCTATTTCAGCCCCACGCCAAGAATATATTGACTGATCATCATCTCCGACACAGCATATATTATGATGTTTTTGTGATAGCAATCGCAAAAGCAGATATTGAGTAACGTTGGTGTCTTGATACTCATCAACCATTATATATTTAAATTTATCCAAATATATTTGAGCCACTTCCGGATTTGATTGTAATAAAATCAATGTATCAAGAAGTATATCACCGAAATCTACACAGTTTAATTCCAACAGACGAGCCTGATATTTTTGATAAATTGTAAGCAATACAGATGAACGAAACTCCGAAACAGCTTTATCAACTGTAATACCTCTGTCTTTTAATCTTGATATACTATCTACAAAACTTTGTGGCGGATATTTTTTATCATCACGTCCTTCAGCTTCCAAAATTTGCTTAATCAAACGTTTTTGATCATCTTCTCCCAAAATAGTGAAATTAGGTTTTAGTCCGACTAATTCGGCATGAGCTCTCAATATTTTGACACAGATTCTGTGAAATGTTCCCAACCATACACTGTTAACCATATCTCCGATTAACCCTTGAACTCTTTCTTTCATTTCATTAGCGGCACGATTGGTAAATGTTACCACCAAACAATTCCACGGCTGTGCTAACATATTGCTCAAAATATAAGCAAGTCTGGTGGTCAAAACTTTAGTTTTTCCGGTACCGGCGCCGGAAAGCACTAAAAGAGGACCTTGAGTATATTCTACCGCTTGTTTTTGTGCGGGATTTAATTCATTAAGCGAAGGTATAGCAGGTTTTAATGAACTTATATTATCATACAGCTGCGGCGCCGCAGTTTGGTCGTCCAAATCAAAAATATCGTCATCCATGGATAATCTTCTTAAATTTCTTGTTTTTAACAATTTTACAACTTATATATACCAATATAGCATTATGAAAACTTTGAAAAGTATTTTAATGTTTTACAAACAGTTTTTTGAAAGGGATACAATGTCGGAGATAAGAGAAAAAATTGTCGGTTTGAAGCAATATATGCAACAACAAATATTAGGACAGGAAGATTTAGTAAAAAAACTGATTATTGCCATGTTAGCTGACGGTCATGTTTTAGTAGAAGGAGCTCCTGGATTAGCAAAAACAAAAGCCATAAAAACGCTTTCTGAATGTATAGAGGCTGATTACAACAGAATCCAATTTACTCCGGATTTGCTTCCTTCAGATATTACCGGAAGTGAAATTTATGTATCGGCAACCGGTGAGTTTGAATTCAGAAAAGGTCCGGTATTTGCAAATTTAGTTTTGGCAGATGAAATAAATCGTGCCCCGGCAAAAGTTCAATCAGCCCTTTTGGAAGCAATGGCCGAAAGACAGGTGAGTGTAGGAGGAAAACAATATAAATTACCTGATTTATTTATGGTTATGGCAACTCAAAATCCGATTGAGCACGAAGGAACATACAATTTACCGGAAGCGCAACTCGATCGTTTTTTAATGTATGTGAAAATAGAACAACCCGACGCATCTACCGAACATAAAATACTGCATCTTGTTCGTGGAGAAGATTTGGCTAAAGCTCAAAACAGTGAACCAACAAGAGTTTGTTCCATTGCTATTGATGATGTTTTATCGGCACGTAAAGAAGCATATAATATTCACGTAAGCGAAGCCGTAGAAGAATATTTGATTCAGTTAATTATAGCCACGCGACATCCTGAAAAATATGATGAAAGTTTAAAAAACGCCATAGCGTACGGAGCAAGTCCTAGAGCTACTATTGCGTTGGATAAATGTGCTAAAATTCACGCATGGCTGTCAGGCAGAGATTTTGTTATACCTGAAGATATTCACGCATTGGTGTATGATGTTCTGCGTCATCGTTTAATATTAAGTTTTGAAGCACAAGCTTCGGGATTAACCGGAGATGATGTTATTTCAAAGTTGTTAAAATTGGTTCCTTTGCCATAAAGGATTTGATAATGGGATGGTTTTCTAAAAACAGCGTGCAAAATGTCAATAGTAAACTTCGCGGATTAACTGTCAGTGTTGACGAACTTATAGACCAACAGCGATATTTACCGTATTTGGCATTACACCCTAATAAACTTACCTCTAATCGTGCCGGTGATGTTAAATCTGCGTTCAAGGGTAGAGGAATGGAGTTCGAAGAAGTTCGAGCTTATAATTTCAGTGATGACATCCGAGACATAGATTGGCGCGTTACGGCACGTAAATCTGAACCATATACTAAAATATTTAACGAAGAAAAGGACCGCGAAATTGTGGTTTTTCTCGATTTATCAGCTACAATGGTATTCGGAACCCGTAATGAACTAAAATCTGTCACTGCGGCAAAATTAGCATCTCTTATAGGATGGTTAGCTGTTCGTAATAAAGACAGATTCGGTTTATTGATATATGATGGTAAACAGACGACTTATTTTAAACCGCAGAATAATGTTGCCGATTTAATGTATATGTTCAATCAAATATCAATAAAATCTTACGAGATATTACAAAACAGTACTTTGGGGGATATGAGTGAAGCATTTGATGTGTTGCAATATAATCAAAAAGGAAAGGGAACTATTTTTATACTTAGTGATTTCTATCATATAGATACGGAAAAGTTCAAAAAAATTGCAGTTTTGGCACGTAAGCATCAGGTCTATTGTGTCAATATATTTGATATTCTGGAAGAAATTGCTCCTCAAAACGGGACTTATGCTGTTCAATATAATGATTCTAAATTGGTATTTGATACATCTGCTGATGATTTTAAAGTGCAGTATCGACAATATTTTCAAAATAATCGTGATAATATTAAAAAAAATTGTCAAAAATTTTTATGTAAATATCTCGAAATCAGAACAGATGTGCCTATTTTCAAGCAATTATCGCAAATATAAAACTCTTGACATAATGATAAAATTGTGGTATCCCTTGTTCAATTATTCTGTAATTGAAAGAGGTAAAAATGGTTAAATTAAACGAAAATACGTCATATAAAAGAGGGCAGGAACTATTAGATGCCGGCCAATATGAAGAAGCAATAGAAAAATTCTCGGAAGTTATAGCAGAAAATCCGAGAGCTTGGAAAGCATTGAATAGTCAAGGATTTGCTTTTCAAAAGATGAGTAGATACACAGATGCCGTCGAGCGTTTTGATCAGGCGTTGTCAATTAATCCGAAATCTGTTGAAGTTTTGAATAATAAAGGTGTTACCTTAAGTATGCGCGGTTTATACAAAGAAGCAATTGCCTGTTTTGATGAAGCTTTTGCTAATGACAGAACTTCTTTAGAAGCCTTGAACGGTAAAGCTATTGCCTTACAACACATGTTTTCGTATAAAGAAGCTCTGGATGTTTTGGAAGAAGCTATGAAAATAGACAGTAAACACCCGCAGACTTTGCTTAGTATTGCCGTTACATTACAGAAATTGAAACAATATGATCGCTCTATTTCTTTCTTTAAGAAGGTTTTATCTGGCGATAAATATAATACCAAAGCATGGAATGGTATCGGAGTGACCTATCAATTGATGGGTGATAATGATTCCGCATTAAAATGTTTTACTAAGATTCTTAATATTAATAGTCAAGATTTACAAGCTTGGGTAAGTATAGGTTATGTTTACCAAAAGATGTTTAAATTTAAGGATGCTTTGAAATGCTATAAAAAAGCACAGGCTGTTGTTAACGGTCGCTATACTCATAAGCTATATGATGGTTTAGCATCTTGCTTGACTAAATTATCGGAGTTTGATCAAGCTATTGAAGTTTATAAAGTAATTTATCAAAGTGAAGAGGGAAAACGTAAGTGGGATGCTCAGCGTTCAATTAAATTTGTTAATAAATTGAAACGCAAACAAGCAATAGGTGCTTTGCCTGATATTATTCCTCCTTCTGATGATGAAAGTGAAGCTAATACGTC
>JAFUXW010000123.1 GCA_017477035.1 Alphaproteobacteria bacterium
ACAACCTCAAGCAGGAGAAGATAATAAGCAACAGAAACAAGATTCACGGCAACAAGATGGTGAACAACCGCAAAATCCTGATGGTAGGGGCAATGGAACTGAAAATAATGACAAAAATATGCAAAATCAGCCAAATCAAAAGCAAGCAGATAATAAAATTGATGAAAATGCTGATAATGATGTTGAAGCAGATGAACAATCGCAATACGGCAATGAAGATGAACAATCAGAACAAATGGCTAAGTCCTTACAAACGCAAGCAGGGGCTAAATCAGATGAAGAAAAAGAAAAAATCAGAGCACGTTTGCAAAAATTCCGCGATGTTCCTGAAGATAAGGGAGGTTTGTTGCGAGCTTTGATTAAAAAAGAACATCAATTGAACAGATACAATGAAAAATGAGGCTAAAAAATGATGCATAAAAGATTGCTATTGATTATATGTGCTACGGTAATGCCGTTAAAAGTTTTTTCGGCAGATTTAACAGCAAAGGTGGATAATCATAAAATAGCTTATGGAGAAACTGTAAATCTTCGCTTGTCATATGAAGGAAATGACGGTGGTAATTTACAACCTGATTTAAGTGTTTTGCAGGATAATTTTAATATTTATTCGACTTCCTCATCAATGAATACCAATATTATTAACGGAGCTGTTAGTCAAAAACGAGAGTGGTTGATAACGATGCTTCCGCAAAATGCTGGAAAGCAAACAATTCCTTCTATTAGTGTCGGTAATTATAAAAGTTTGCCGGTAGAAATAGAAGTGCTGTCAGCAGAGAATGTTGAAAAGGAAAAGAAAAAACAAAATGGTAGCAAAAGTGATGTCGCACAAATGGCAAGTTTTGCGGCTGAATTACAGGTAAATAACAAAAATCCATATATAGAGCAAGAGGTTTCGGCAGTTTTAACAATTCGCAGTAATCGTAATTTGCAATTTAATAGCGAACCATATTTTGAAAACAGTGATGATTGGATAATAAAAAGGGTGGGAAATTCAGCTGTTTCGCAAGATAACGGAGAAATGTTAACTAAGCTTAATTACGTGTTTTATCCGCAAAAGAGCGGAAAACAGGATTTGCCGCGCGCTGTTGTAGAAGGATTTTATGTAACATATGAAAATTCTACTCCCCAAAATATTGGCGGAGGATTGTTACAATTTTTCGACATGGATATGGGAGCAATGTTCGGCGTGCAGAAACCTGTTTTGTTTAAGTCAAAAACAGAAACGATAGATGTTAAGCCGATACCAAGTGCATATACGGCACAAAATTGGTTGCCGGCGGAAAAATTAGTAGCAGAAGCCAAGTGGGTTGATAACAATCCTGAATTCAAAGTAGGAGAAACCATTGCGCGGGAAATCGCTATTACGGCACTGGGAGTTTCCGAAAAACAACTTCCAGAATTAGAGTTGAAAGAAAATTCGGCATGGAAGCAATATCCGGAAAAGCCTCAGTATTCTTCAAGTGTATATGAAAATCAGCTAATATCTCAAGAAATAATAAGAGTGGTTTATATTCCGCAAAAAAGCGGTAACATACAACTTCCGAAAATTGAAATTCCGTGGTTTAATGTTAAAACTCAAAAAAATGAAAAGGTGGTTATTAATGCTGAAGATGTTGAAGTGATGCCAAATGAGCAGTATGAAACTTTACAATCGGAGCCGGCCCAAACTCAAGAGGTTGAAAAAAATATTATTGATACGAGCAAGACGGACAATAAAACCATCGCTCCCGTTAAGCAAACTTACAATTCAATTATAATATTGGCAATAATAGGGGCATTTTTGAGCGGTTTGTTGATAAGCTTTTTGCTGTTCGGCAGAAGAAAAAATAATTTTAAGGCACAAAAGAGTGAAGATTATCGCAAAAATGTGCGCCATGCTTTATTGCAAGGAGATTACCATAGAGCGCGTGATAGCTTGGTTAAATGGGGAGAAAGTGCCTTTCCTAATTTAAAAATTAATAATTTGAAAGACTTATCTGATGCTATTAAAAATGAAAATTTTACCGAGCAATGCGACGTTATAAACGCATTATTATATGGTAAATCAGAACAAAAGCCAAATGTTGATATTGTTATAAAAACAATGACAAAGCATGCCAAAGACGGGCACAATAAGGAAGAAATCATATTGCCGAAGTTGTATAAATAGCTTGCATTCAAGAAAAAAATATGCTCTAATACAAACAATATGACTGTATAAGGGAACTTTTGATGCCTTTTTTAAAACAGACTTTTATGTGGTTATTCTTTATTGTTGCAATGTATCTGGGTGGAGCAAGTACGCAGAGTTCCAGCAATATGTTGCAAGGAATGGGATTTGTGTCCATAGTAATGGCATTGATTTGCCTTTACATAATTTTTAAGTTGATGTGGCGCGCCAGAGGAACAATCACTACAATAGTGGTAATCAGCGGAATAGCTATTTATTCGTCATACGCACTGGGATTGTTCGGTAATAAAACGGTAGAAGGTATAATTACCGGAAAGCCTTCTCCGGTTCAAAAGGCAGAAGATAGTGAAGAACAACTGCAAGAACAACAGCAAAAAATGGATAGTCTTGATGCTCAATTGTTTGATGCCGGAACAGAAGATGAAAATAATGAAAATTCTAAAGCCGAGTATCGAACAGAACAAACGGTAATCGTAAAGCAAGAGGCAAATAATGTGGTGCAACAACAATCAGCAAAGCTTCAGATAAATAATGGCGGCGGTTTGGTTGGAAAGGTAAAAACATTATTGTTCGGTGAACAAAACAACGGACAAAATTCTCAAACTGCATCAACAATAAAGAATATGGATATTAATCCGTTTGATTATCCTGCTGTTACGGGATATGCAAGGGTCGTTACTGCCAGCACATTGTTTATAAACGGTCTTAATATTAAAATGTACGGAGTGGATGCACCGGATATTAACCAAACCTGTGCCAATCATTTCGGACAAGGGTATTATTGCGGAAAAGAAGCTCGAAACTGGTTGCAATCTTGGTTGGGGAACAAAGAAGTTACTTGCCATATTTTAGGAAAAGTTGAAAACCGATGGGCAACAGGTACATGCTTTATAGACAATAATAAATATGATGTAGGGGCGGTGGTTATAAATGCCGGATGGGCGGTTGCCTACACTAAAAACACAGATATCTACATAGGGTATGAGAATCAAGCTAAAGCCAATAAACGCGGTTTATGGGCCGGAACTTTTTATAAACCTTGGGATTGGCGAAAAATCCAAAATCGAAAAGTTGATGTAAAGGTTGAATACAAACTCCCTAAGCCGGCAGCAAAAAAGAAAAACAGTTTTGACTTTTGGGGATTGTTTTAATGGAAAAGGTTTTTATCAGCCAAAATGAAGAACAGACAGCAATGATTGCTTCTCAATTATCCGAATTGACACAAGTTGGTGATGTTTGGGCTTTGCACGGAACTCTGGGAATGGGAAAAAGTGTTTTTGCAAGAGCTTTTATTCAAAATCTGACGGATGCGGAAGAAGTTCCGAGTCCTACGTTTACACTAGTGCAGATGTATTCAGCACCTAGTTTTGAAATTTATCATTATGATTTGTATCGTCTAGAAAAGCCAAGCGAAATTTTTGAATTAGGAGTTGAAGAGACGTTTTACAATGGAGTATGTTTAGTTGAATGGCCTGAAAAAATGGAAAATTTGGCTCCGCGCAATATGTGGAACGTGACGTTTGAACAGGTTGAAAACGGGAGGAAAATCACAGTTTTAGCAAGTGATGAAAATAAAGTGCAGAGATTGCAAAAATGGCTGAACACAAAATAATACATGCTACACTTATCTCTGTGGGAGGTAAAGGTGTTTTACTTATTGGTAATAGCGGTTTTGGAAAATCTGATTTGGCTTTGCGTTTGATTGAAAGCAAAAAAGCGAAATTGGTTGCCGATGATGTTGTTGAGCTGTGGGAACAAAATGGCAAAGTAAAGGGATGTGCTCCGCAAAATTTAGCCGGATTATTGGAAGTCAGAGGAATAGGTATTGTTACGTATTCGTATATTGAAAAAACTACTGTGGATGTGATAGTAGAGCTTAAAAACAGTCTTGATGACATAGAAAGAATGCCGCTAATGCAAAAAGAAATGATTTTTGGACTTGAAATTAATAAAATAGACTTGTATGCTAAAGAAAATTCGGCGCCGGATAAGGTTGTTGCGGCGTTGCGTTTGTTTAATGAATATTCGGCTGATTGAAAGATAGAATACTATGTTAAGAAAATATTTTGAAACATTCGTTCAGGCATTGGGAAGACCGCTAGTAAATTTTATAATCAATTTAGGATATTTTACGCAGTTCGTTGTAAAATCTGTATATAACTGCTTTATGCCTCCGTTTTACTTAAAGCTATTCGGTAAACAATTCTTAGATATAGGCTTTTATTCTTTGCCGGTGGTAGGATTAACAACTTTGTTTGCCGGTATGGTAATAGCAATTCAAACGTATTCTGGTATATCAGAATACGGAGCTGAAGGAGTGGTAGCAAGCGTTGTATTGATTTCTGTTACCCGTGAATTGGCGCCGGTTTTATCTGCATTGATGGTTGCCGGTCGTATCGGAGCCGCTATGGCTGCAGAAATAGGTACAATGAGGGTTACTGAGCAAATTGATGCATTGGTGACCTTATCTGCTAATCCGTTTCGCTATTTGATAGCGCCACGGATATGGGCAGCTATAGTAGTTATGCCGTTGTTGGTATTGTTTGGTGATATTATCGGTATTTTCGGCGGATATTTAGTTGGAGTTTACAAATTGGATTTTAATCCAGCAAATTATATCAATAATACAATGAACAATCTTCAGGCAATGGATATTATAATGGGAATTGTGAAGGCTGCGGTTTTTGGTTTTGTGGTTGCTGTTATGGGATGTTATCACGGATACCGCTCAAAAGGCGGAGCTCAAGGCGTTGGTGAAGCTACTACCAACGCTGTTGTTACTTCATCTATATTGATATTGGTTTTCAACTATTTAATCACAGAATTGTTCTTCGCAAGATAGGCGGTTAGTATGTCAGAGAATAAAATAGAAATCAGAAATCTATATAAAGCGTTCGGCAAGAAAAAAGTGTTGGACGGAGTTAATTTAGATGTTAAAAAAGGTGAATCATTAGTGGTTATAGGCGGTAGCGGAACCGGTAAATCAGTGCTTATAAAGTGCATTCAGGGTTTGTTGATTCCTGATGATGGGTCAATTAAAATTGATGGCGAAGAAGTTGTTGGAACAAGTAAAAATATCCACGAAAAAATGGGAATGCTCTTTCAAGGTGCGGCCTTATTTGATAGCTTAAGTGTTTGGGAAAATGTGGCATTTGTTCTGTTGGAAAATAATAAAATGGCACGTAAAGATGCTCGTTTGGAAGCTATCAGAGTTTTGCGTCAGGTTGGACTTGCTCCGGAAGTTGCAGATTTATCGCCTGCCGAATTATCAGGAGGAATGCAGAAACGTGTAGGCTTGGCAAGAGCTATTATGAATAAGCCGGAAATTATATTTTTTGACGAACCTACTACAGGACTTGATCCGATTATGGCAGATGTAATTAATGATTTGATTATTGAATCAGCAAAAGGGCTAGGAGCAACGACATTGACCATTACTCACGATATGGCTTCGGCTCGCAAAATTGCAGACAGAATAGCAATGTTGTATAAAGGAAAAATAATTTGGGCAGGCACCGTAAAAGATATGGATAAATCCGATAATCCGTATTTGAAACAATTTATTTCAGGAAACTCGCAAGGTCCGATACAGGTGGAAGTGTAAAATATGGCTAAAAAATCAACAATGTTTGTTTGTCAGAATTGTGGTACGGTATATCCTAAATGGCAGGGTAAATGTGATGCCTGCAATGAATGGAATACAATTGTTGAGGAAAGTGTTGAAAGTGATGGGTTTTCAAAATTGGTTGGTAAAAAAGAAGGGCATACAATTGATTTTGTGCCGTTGAAAGGTACTGCACAAACTTATTCTCGCTTGCAAACAGGAATAAAAGAAATTGACCGAGTTACTGGAGGCGGCTTGGTCCCGGGGTCCGTAATTTTAGTCGGCGGTGATCCTGGGATAGGTAAGTCTACGTTGCTTTTACAAGTGTGCGCTGGTTTAGCGGAAAAGAACAATTCTTGTTATTATATTTCCGGCGAAGAAGCTATAGATCAAGTAAGAATCAGAGCTAATCGTTTGGGATTAGCTGAAAGTCCGGTGAATTTAGCAAGTGCAACCGATATCCGCAATATTATCACAACGCTTGATAAAACAGAAGCCAAAATTGTTATCATCGATTCAATTCAAACTATGTATTTAGATGAGGTTGAATCAACTCCCGGGAGCGTAGGGCAAGTCAGAGCTTGTGCGTATGAATTGATTAAATTAGCTAAGAAAAAAGGATTTGTTTTGTTCTTGGTAGGGCACGTGACAAAACAGGGAGAAATAGCAGGTCCCCGTGTGTTGGAACATATGGTTGATACGGTTTTATATTTTGAAGGAGAACGCGGACATCATTTCCGCATATTGAGAGCGGTTAAAAATCGTTAC
>JAFUXW010000124.1 GCA_017477035.1 Alphaproteobacteria bacterium
ATCAAGCTTATCTGAATGTTAAAGGAGGCCAGAGAGCAAATCATCAAACGAATTATAATAATGCCGTAGCTGCAAAAGAAGAATTGGAAACACAGAATGAAGGGTTAACAACAAAAAAAGAAGCAGCTTCCGCACTTTTGACCACAATTTCAGATGCCATAACGGAGGCAACAGCAGGTCCGGATATGGGAACTATAAATAATGTAGAAGAGTATACGGGAAAATATAGTTCAATAGCGGAAGTTCAAGCGTGGATAACGGCTTATGAAGCCTATGTTGAAAACCAAAATAATGAAACTCGGAATGCTGCTATTCAGGCTTGGTCTGACTTAGTTTCAAAGAAAGAAACGTTAGATGGACAAGTTAAAGGTTATACAACACAGATAGCGGAAAACAACACCGCCATAGAAAACTATAAATCAGCAATACAGACAGCACAAGATGCGATGGATGATATTGATGCTGAAATAGCCGATACGAAAGCAGATTATGAAGCACACATTGCTTCTCTTGATGCAAGCATAGCTGACGCACAAGAAAAGCAAGCTTTAGCGGAGACACAAGCTATTCCTGTTTACAGTATCAATGTTGATGATGTTGTTGTTCGCTCCGGTGAAACAAACATCAACGGCGCTTCTGCAACCGGTAACGGCTCAATCACGGCTGCCGGCAAAGGTAGTTTTGTTATTGATATTGTAAACGAAAGTGTCAGCAATGTTTACTACAATAATTTGATTATTGACCGCAATTTGAAATACGGCATTAACGGTGATGTGGGAGGAAATATTACCAAAAACATTATAAATGCAAGTCCTTACGAAGGACCTATTATCAAAATTGTTAACACCGTTGATAAAAACGACCCGACTATAAATTTAGGAACTAATGCCGGCGATATTGTTTTGCAGGGCAATGTTGAAAACGTTTTAGGTGCATTTGATGTAACCAACAACACCGGTGATGTGATTACGCAAGGTAACCTTACGGTTAAGGATTTGCACATGAAAGTTCCGAACGGTGCTTATAACCAGCTTTATATCAATCAGGAACAAAAACTCGGCGGTTCGTCAGGTGCAGGTGCCATTGTAGCGGCAGGCGATATTGATATTGCAGCAAAAACCATTGACGTGAATGGTTTGTTGCAAAGCGGCACGGAGCTCAAAAAAGTAGAAATACCTGAATTTTCCGTTATCAAAAAAGAAGACGGTAACTATTATCAGGTTATGGGCAATGATGAAACCCTAATGGAAAAAGGAACAACCGACGGATATTATTACATTGATTTGCCTCAAGTCAATGATAACGCTGATGTTAACGCGATGCAGACCATCAAGGCTTATTTCAAGCCGACTGATGAGAGCAACACAAGCAATATTGCCGGAGATATATATTTGTTCAAAGCCAACACATCAGGCGGCAATATCACATTGACCGGTAATATTATCAGCACTAAAAACACCGGAAAGATTGTTTTGATGAACGGTTACGGACATATTGATGTTGTCAATAACTCCGATTATAATTTAGTGACAAGTTCATTAAGTGTTGATAACAAGATGCAGGGCAAGCTGACCATTAATGACTTTAAGGTTGCTACAAAACAAGAAGCCGCATACTCCAGCAGTAGTGGCGATGAGGCAGTCCCTGTGGTAACTGTGCCGGATTATTCTCTATATGATAGCACGACACAAAATGACTTAACGCCTGAATTTTTAGCAGCGCATGCCGATACACATACGGCGGAGGTTGGTGAAAA
>JAFUXW010000125.1 GCA_017477035.1 Alphaproteobacteria bacterium
CTTATACATAATAATTTTTTAAATTGCAATATAAAACTTGTATTTTTTTTATAAATATGTTTAATTATTTTACGGAAAGAGGAAAAGCATTCCTCTAATTAATTGTGAAAATACGGCAGAAACAGCGTTTCGGTATTTTCAAGGAGAGTCTGATATGAAATCTGTTAACACTACGTTTCATATCCCGGATATAGATGACGACGGGTGGAAATTTGTGAGTGTAATGGCAATAATTACTGTTGTTGCCGCTTTGATTTGGTTGCCTTTGGGAATTGTATTCCTACTATTGGATATTTGGTGTTTTTTATGCTTCAGAAATCCGGATAGAGTTACTCCGGTGTTATCCAGTTTAGTGGTGGCACCTGCTGATGGGACAGTGGTGTCAATTTCTAAAGAAAAAGGGCCGGATTGCATAGGCTTACAAAATAAAAAATTTCACAAAATCCGCATATATTCTGGGTGTTTTGATGTTCATATTAATCGCATGCCGATAAAGGCAAAAGTAGGCAGTGTTTTTTATGATTGCGGAAAAAATTTTTCCGGTTCTTTTGAGGTCAATAATATAGGTAATGAAACATTTGCAGCTGTGCTTAAACATAGTGAAGGCTTCGATTTTGCATTAAAACAAACAGCAGTTTTATGCAGTAAAAGGATAGTAAGTAAACTTGAAAAAGGAAATGAATGTCTTACAGGTCAGCGGATAGGTTTAATTCGTTTCGGTGGGTATGTTGATGTTTTTCTTCCTGAAAAAGTTTGTCCGCAAGTTTGCGTTGGACAGACTATGGTTGCCGGTGAAACTGTAATAGCGGATATAAAATCAGATGCTCCGCGTCTTGAAGGAGAAATAAGATAATGGAAAAAAAGAAAGAGAGCTTACAAGCTCGTTCGCGTAACCTGATTAAGAAAAAGGCCATTAAAAAGTTAAAAGAAGTTCCTTTTCGCAAAATGGCACCGAACATTGTTACTTTAATGGCATTATGTGCCGGAATAACGACAATTCGTTTTGCAATTTTAGGAAAATGGACTATGGCCTTGGTTTGCATTGCTTTGGCATGTGTGTTTGATGGTCTTGACGGACGTGTCGCACGTAAATTAAAAGCGTCTTCCAAATTTGGAGCAGAGCTCGATTCTTTGTCGGATTTTGTAAGTTTCGGGGTGGCACCGGCAATATTAATGTATCAATGGTCGCTCCACACTTTACCACATTGGGGGTGGGTGTTTACCTTGATGTTTGCAGCTGCAATGTCTTTACGTTTAGCACGTTTCAACACAATGTTGGAAGATGCTTCTGTTCCAGAGTATTGGTCACATTATTTTGTGGGAGTTCCTGCCCCGATGGCTGCGGCTCTTGGAGTTATGCCGATATTGATGTCGTGTGATTTTCCTGAAATGGAATTTATTCTACGCAATCCGTATTTTTGCAGCGTGTTAATTTTGATTGTTGCTTATCTGATGGTTAGCAGAATACCGACACTGTCATTAAAAAAAGCTAAAATAAATAACGATTTGGTATTACCATTAATGATTTTGTTTGCGTTGTTTATAAGTTGCCTGTTAACAAAGCCGTGGATGACACTAGGATTGTTTACACTCTGTTATATAATAAGTGTACCGTTAACGGTTATAAGATTTATTAAAGACAAGAGAGAGTATGAAAAGAATAAAACTCAGAATGATAATGAGTAAATTAAAAAACTAAAGCCCTGAATAATTTCAGGGCTTTAGTTTTCAGAGTTTTTTCAATGTTAATAGCTCATCGTAAAGAGTGTATTTACTGTAAACTATCCTGTCACCAGGAGCAAGAGAAACATTTACCTTGCTCTTTTTGATAAATACCAGATTGCCATTGGTGGTTTCAATAAACCACGTATCTATTGGCCAAAAGCTGATACTGTAACGTATTTTCATCGAAAAAATGTCTTTAATTTGCGCTTCTATCGGGTCAGTTGCAACTAAATATCCTATTCCGTTGCTATTACCGTTTTGACTTGCCGAACTTCCATCGCCCAAATCACAGCCGTTAATTTTAGCGATTTCATTGGGGCAGAACGAAAAGACCGAGAAATCGATAGCGTCACCGACTTTAAGATCTTGATTGAAACGCAGACGAATCATATACAGATAATCACGATTGTTTATCTGCATAACATAGGCAGAAAAAGGAATCATCAGCTCGCGACGCATCTTAACCTGGTGCAGTTTTGTTATTACAGCTTGCTGTTGGTTTGCGGATACCGCACTTTTAGAAATGTCGGGAACAATTTTTTCCTCGTAAGCCTCATCTTTTTCACAAGCGCAAAGAGTGATACTCAAAAGCGCGAACAATAGTATTTTTTTCATAATATATAAAATTAATTACTAAATTTTATCGCATTGTACACTTTTAAGCATAAAAGTAAAGAGGGTAAAA
>JAFUXW010000126.1 GCA_017477035.1 Alphaproteobacteria bacterium
AGGTTGTTATATCACCATTGTCGCATGATTATGAAGGACGTTTCTCTCGAAAGGGAGATAAAAACGATAAGTCTATTTATGATCCAAATTGGATGGATACGTTGTTATCAGTTGTTTTTATCTCTCTTTTATTGATGATTGATTTTATGTTATTTGCAAGTTCCGGAAATGTGATGGCTTTTAAAGATTCCATATTTCCGTCAAAAGAAATTGTGATAATACTAATCGGAATAATATTATTTTCATCATTGATTGTAATAAGCTTTTATAAATATAAAAGAATTAAGCACCTGTTATCTTCTTTCTTTTCGCTGTTCTTTGTATATATGATTTTTCAGCAATTTTCCCAATATTACAATTATATTAACATAGGTTCTTATGTTATTCCTGTATATATGTTCATCGGAATATTGTTTGCTGTTTTATCATTTTTTGTATTCGAACAAAAAAAACAAATATATAAAATATTATATGTTGTAGCTGTTGGAGTGATGTTTTTGCATATATACATATCTAATTTAAACAATTATGAAACTCACGAATATAAAGAAGCAATTAACAGTCAAAATCCTTCCGATACCAAAAATAAAAAATTCATATATTTTATGTTACCTGATTTTGTTTCTTATTCTTATATATCAACTTTTCACAGTCCGGAAGCTGAAGATACCAGACATATTGTGCGGGGATTTTGGCAAAAAAATAATTTTAAGGTTTATAACAAAGCATATACACCTGAAAAAAATTATTTATATAACATGGCATCCGCATTAAATCCGTCTGCAAAATCAGAAACTAAAAAACATATATTAAAAAACCGATTATTGACAGAGTATTGGAGATTTTATAATTTACGTAATGAATTTGTGTATTTAAAAGATACGGAATTATATGACATATTCAGAAAAAATAAGTTTCAGATTTCAGCATATAAATCTCGAGATTTTGATATGTGTCGAAAAAATTACTCTTTTAATGTCAATCGGTGTGTAGAAAAAGTAAACAAGCCTACAAATTTATATGATATGGATAATATCTCATTATTGGCGAAAACCGGAATATTGATGATAGATTGGTTTTCCAGTATTAATATATTTAATGGTATTTTGCCTTCATTGTATAAATTCTTGGAACCGGTGATGAATGTTGATAAGATGCCGATGGTGGGAACTAATTATAATAATCTGTATGTCGTAAATTCAATCAAAACATTTGATATTTTACTTGAAGATATAAAAAAAGATGAGGGAAAACAAGCTTATTTTGTGTTTGCAGATATTCCTTCAGACATGTATATATATGATGAATATTGTCATATTCGGCCGCAAACACAGTGGCTTAATAAGAGTAATTTACCATGGATAAAGCGTGATTATACATATCAGCGACGTGAAGCATATTTACAACAGACTCGTTGTTTGGTTGGAAAGATGCAATACTTTATAGAAGAGTTGAATAAGGCTGATATATGGAAAGACACCGTTTTAATGGTTCAGGGAACATCAGGGTTAAATAATTTTCAAAATAATCCCATAGATGATGTTACTGAAGAGTTTATAGCCAATCGTTTAGTCGAGATGGCTATTCACGATTCAAGTATGACAAAATCTGAGAGTAATAATACGTTATGTGCCACTACTGAATTTGTTAAGGAATATTTATACGGATTTAATAAATGCAGTTCTGAAAACTTAGGCTTTCATATAAATACGGTTAATGAAATTAATCGCAAGATAAACTATTTATTAAAAGATGTAAATAATGACTATACGGATAAATTTAATGATTGGTATGAAAAGTGGAAAATTGCCAATGGACAGATAGAAAAATATGATGAGACTATTATTACGGCTCGAGAAGAAGATGATATGGAAATACTTCCTACTGATGAAATTGAAGATTTAAGTATTAATTTTGAAGAATTTGAACTAAATGATAAAGTGTTTTCTGAGTAATGAAGTATGATAATAAAGGATAAAATACATAAGTTTTATAAAAATAAGCGTGCTGTTTGGTCATTGTTTTTATTTGGCTTTATATTTATAATCTCATTGTTTTCAAATTTAATTGCCAATGATAAGCCATTGATTATAAAATATAATAATCATATTTTATTTCCATCTTTTCAACAGTATAGTGATGAATTTTTTGGCGGAGATTTTCCAACAGAAGCAGATTATAAAGATAACCTAATTATTAATAATATAAAACAAAACGGTTGGATGATTATGCCTATTATACCTTATTCATATAATACGGTTGATTATTTATTGGAAACAGCAACCCCATCAGCTCCGGATAAAAATCATTGGTTAGGAACTGATGAAGAAGGGCGAGATGTCTTAGCTCGTATATTATACGGAATAAGATTATCTGTGATTTTTGCTTTTTTACTTACTGCTGTTTCATCATTAATCGGTATATTTATAGGAGCTGTGCAAGGATATTTTGGCGGTAAAATAGATTTGATATTACAACGAGTTATAGAAATATGGGATTCATTACCACAATTATTTATATTAATAATTATTGCCAGCGTTTTTCTGCCTACATTTTGGAGCTTATTAGTAATTCTGTTGCTTTTTTCTTGGACCGGATTAACTGCAATGGTACGTGCAGAATTTTTACGCTTGCGTAATTTTGAATATGTTAAAGCTGCTAAAGTATTAGGAGTTGGTAATTTTCGCATAATATTTCGCCATATATTGCCCAATGCTCTGGTTACATCAATCACATTTATTCCATTCATTATGGCAGAGGCAATAACGGCTTTAAGTGCACTTGATTTTCTTGGATTGGGTCTTTCTGCCGATTATCCGTCGCTTGGAGACTTAGTTCGTCAAGGTAAAGATAATTTACAAGCTCCATGGATAGGGGGTAGTATATTCGTAGTTCTTTCCGGTTTACTTTCAATGCTTATATTTATAGGCGAGGGGATTCGTGATGCTCTGGATACACGGAGAAATGACAGATGAGTATGCTTGAAATTAAAAATCTTTCAGTTAATTTTATCAATCAAAAAAACGATAAATTTCAAGCTGTTAAAGATATAAACTTAAAGCTTGATGAAGGCGAAATATTAGGTATTGTAGGTGAATCCGGCTCTGGTAAATCAGTCAGTGCGTTATCTATATTAGGTCTTTTACCATATCCTAAGGCTACGCATGGTTCAAAATCATCGATTGTCTTCAATAATCAAGAACTTATAGATATGAATAATAAAGATTTTCAAAAAATCAGAGGCGGGGATATTGCTTTTATTTTTCAAGAGCCGATGTCATCACTCAATCCGTTGCATAAAATTGGAAAACAGATTGAAGAAACACTGATTCTGCATCAGTCGCATTTAAACAAAAAAGACCTCAAAAGACGAGTGCTTGACTTATTGAAAGCTGTTAAAATTTCTGAACCGGAAAGTAAGATTAATGCGTATCCGTTCGAATTATCGGGCGGGCAACGGCAAAGAGTGATGATAGCAATGGCAATTGCGAACAATCCTAAAATTCTAATAGCAGACGAACCAACAACTGCGCTTGATGTTACCATACAAGAGCAAATTATTGATTTGTTATTAGAATTAAAGCAAAAATTGGGTATGGCTATTATATTTATTAGTCATAATTTGCGATTAGTTCATAAAATAGCAGATAATATTGCCGTAATGTATCAAGGAAAATTGGTCGAGTATGGTAGCTCTGAGCAAATTTTCAATAATCCGCAACATAGTTATACTAAAAAATTAATTTCATCAAATTTATCATTGAATTTAGAAAATAATGTTAATAATAATGACGTTATATTGAAAGCGGAGAATATAACCGTAACGTTTCCGTTGCAGAAAAATTTATTCGGTAAAATAACAAATGAGCTTAAAGCTGTTAATGACGTGAGTTTTGAACTTAATCGAGGAGAAACATTAGGAATCGTAGGTGAATCCGGGTCAGGTAAAACAACTTTAGCGATGTCGATTGTTAACTTGGTAAAACATTCAGGCAAAATATTGATTAAAAACAATAATATAACAGAAGAAGTTAAACATTTTTCAAAAAATTTGCAAGTAGTTTTTCAAGATCCTTATAACTCTCTTAATCCACGTATGAATATAGCTCAAATAAT